>NZ_JBVJMN010000053.1:0-49425 GCF_055584185.1 Streptomyces sp. NPDC104202
CCCCCCCCCTCCCCCCCCCCCACCCCCACCCCCCCCCCCCCCCCCCCCCCCCTCCCCCCCCCCCCCCCCCCCCCCCCCCCCCCCCCCCCCCCCCCCCCCCCCGGGCCCGGCGGGCCGTGCGTCTCAGTCCTCGAAGGCCTCGGCGTGCCCCTTGGCGAGCAGCAGGTACATCTCGGCGTTCAGCTTGATGCCCTCCTTCTCCTCGTCGGTCAGGGGGCGGCGGATCTTCGCCGGGACGCCCGCGACCAGGGAGCCCGGCGGGATCTGCATCCCCTGCGGGACGAGCGCCTGGGCCGCGACCAGCGAGCCGGCGCCGATCCGGGCCCCGTTCAGGACCGTCGCGCCCATGCCGACGAGCACGTCGTCCTCGATCACGCAGCCGTGCACGGTCGCGTTGTGGCCGACGGTCACCCGGTCGCCGATCGAGACGGGGAAGCCCGGGTCGACGTGGACGGTGGAGTTGTCCTGGATGTTGGAGTCCTCGCCGACCGCGATGGGGCCGCAGTCCGCGCGCAGCACCGCGTGGTACCAGACGCTCGCGCGGGCGCCGAGCGTCACCTCGCCGAGCACCACGGAGGTCGGGGCGGTGAAGGCGGTCGGGTCGACCAGCGGCTCCTTGCCGCCCACACCCTTGATCAACGCCTCTGTCATGGTTCGCTCCTGATCGTCAGCCGTCGTGTCGCGCCCGCGGACACTCCCGGCCGCAGCCTATGCCGTGCCCATGACGGACATCACAGCGCACCGCACTGATCAGGCACGACGGCGCCGACTACGGTGGCCGGGTGCCCAGGAACAGAAACACGTTCTCCTCCCTCGCGGCCTGGCGGCGCCGGGTCCTGGCCCACGCCGTGCAGGGCGGCTGGCGCTGGGTCCAGCGGGCGGGCTCCGTCACCGCGGAGCACCCCGGGCGGCTGCGCTTCCGCAGGCTGGGCGCCGGCACCCGGCTCGCCTTCCCGCAGGGCACGGTCTTCGGCGAACCGTGGATCGAGATCGGCGAGTGCTGCATCATCGCCGAGCAGGTCACCCTCACGGCGGGCATGCTGCCGGACCTCGACCTCGGGCCGGACACCGTCCTGACCCTGGGCGACGGGGTCGTCCTCGGCCGGGGCAGCCACGTCATCGCCGACGCGCGGGTCTCCATCGGCTCGGACACCTACTGCGGTCCGTACGTGTACATCACCTCGACCAACCACAGCTACGACGACCCCGACGAGCCGGTCGGCCGCCAGTGGCCGCGCTCCGCGCCCGTCTCCATCGGCCCCGGCTGCTGGCTCGGCACCGGCGCCGTGATCCTGCCCGGCGCGCGGCTCGGCCGGAACGTGGTGGTCGCCGCCGGCGCCGTGGTGCGCGGGGAGGTCCCCGACCACTCGGTGGTCGCGGGCGCCCCGGCCCGGGTCGTCCGCAGCTGGGACCCGGAGAAGGGCTGGCAGCCGCCGCTGCGCACGCCCGCCCCCGTGCCCATCCCGGAGCACGTCACGCCCGAGCAGCTCGCGGCGCTGGCGGCCTGGGAGGCCGGGCGGACGGAGTCCACCGAGTCCGTGCCGTCCTGACCGGCCGGCCCCGCACCGGCTAGCCGGTGGCGAGGAGGACCGTGCCCACCAGGGCCAGGCCCGCCCCCGCCGCCTGCACCGCGCGCAGCCGTTCCTTGAGGACGCCGCGGGCCGCGAGCGCGGTGACGACGGGGTAGAGGCTGGCCAGCACCGCCGCCACGGTGACCGGACCCTGCTGGGCCGCGAGCGCGTACGTGCCGTTGGCGGCGACGTCGGCGAGGCCGACGAAGGCGAGGGCGGGCAGGGCCGCGCGGACGACCGCGGCGCCGCCCTCGGGGAGCGCCCGGCCGCCGCGCCGCACGGAGGCGAGGAGGGCGGCCCCGCCCACCAGGACGTTGGTCACGCGCTGGACGAACAGGGCGAGGAAGAGGCCGGTCACCGTGGTGGACGACTCGGAGATCAGGGCCATCACCGAGCCGAACCCGAAGGCGGCCAGCAGGGTCAGCAGGACCGCCTGGCGCCGGACGGGCGCGCCGCGCAGCTCGGGGCCGCCCGCCAGGACGACGCCGAGGACGGCCACGCCGATGCCGGCGAACTGGAGCAGCCCCGGGCGGTCGCCGACCAGCAGTCCCACGGAGACGGGGACGACCACGCCGAGCGAGCCGAGCGGGGAGACCACGCCCATGGGGCCGAGGGCGAGGGCCTTGTAGAAGGCGAGCATGGCCGCCGGGCCGACGACGCCGGCCCCGACCGCGTACCAGAGCTGCGGTCCCGCCTCGCTCCAGGCCCCGGTGGCGAGCACGACCGCTCCGAGGACGAGGACCGCGAGGACCTGGGAGACCACGACGACCGTGAGGGCGGGCATCCGGCGGGTGAGCAGTCCGCCGCCGAAGTCGGCGAGCCCCCAGAGCAGGCTGGTGGCCAGGGCGAACAGGGCGGTCATGGAAGCCTCGCAGTCGCGTACGGCAGGACGCAGTACAGTGCGGTGAACGATCGGGTACACCTCACCGTAGTTCAGTTCATTGAACTCTGTCATCCAGAATATTGGACGGAATGTGTCGGACCTCGACCAGCTCACGCAGTCGCTCGCCCGGAACCTGAAGCGCTGGCGCAAGGAGCGGGGCTTCACCCTGGACGCGCTCGCCGCACGGGCGGGGGTCAGCCGCGGGATGATCATCCAGATCGAGCAGGCCAGGACCAACCCCAGCGTGGGCACCACGGTGAAGCTGGCCGACGCCCTCGGCGTCTCCATCACCACCCTGCTCGACTACGAGCAGGGCCCCCAGGTCCGGCTGGTCCCGCCCGGCCAGGCCGTCCGCATGTGGTCCACCTCCACCGGCAGCCACACCACCCTGCTCGTCGGCACCGAGGCCCGCGGCCCCCTCGAACTCTGGTCCTGGACCCTCATGCCGGGCGACGGCAGCGCCTCCGACCCGCACCCCGACGGCACGACCGAGCTCCTGCACGTCACCGCCGGGATCCTCACCCTCGTCGTGGACGGCGAGGAACACACCCTGCCCGCCGGCACCTCCGCCGTCTTCGAGGCCAACGTGGCGCACGTCTACCGCAACGACGGCGACGCACCGGCCGAGATGACGATGGCCGTCTCCATCCCGCCCGTACGCTGAGACGAACGCCCGCGGCCCGGACCGGGGTTGTTAGCGTGGCGCCATGCGCGCACCCATCGGAGACTTCGACGACGCCCGGCCCGCCCCCGACCGCCTCGACCTGCTGACCGGCCCCGTCGCGGCCGCCGTCCGCGCCTGGACGGGGCCCGTCCCGGCCGACCGGCTGCTCTACGTGGACACCGACCCGGCCATCGCCGACACCGCCGACTTCGTCGCGCACCACGGCGCCGACCTGCTCGACGCCTCCGCCAACTGCGTGGTGGTCGCGGGCAGGCGCGGCGAGACGACGACCCTGGCCGCCTGCGTCGTGAAGTCCGCGACCCGGGTCGACGTCAACGGGGTCGTGCGCAAGCACCTCGGGGCGCGCAAGGCGTCCTTCGCCCCGATGGACGCCGCCACCGGGGAGACCGGCATGGAGTACGGCGGCATCACCCCGGTCGGGCTCCCCGCCGACTGGCCCCTGCTCGTCGACGCAGCCGTCCTGGACACCGAGTGGGTCCTCATCGGCAGCGGGCGACGCCGCGGCAAGCTCATCCTGCCCGGCAAGGCCTTCGCCCAACTGCCGGGCGCGGTCGTCCTGGAGGGCCTCGGCGTCCCGGTCGGCTGACCCGCCCCGGCCCCGTACGGCGACGGCCCCGCCGCGCGCCTCCCGGGCGCCGGCGGGGCCGTCCGCGCGCGGTTCAGCCGAGGCGCGGGATCTCGATCGCGGGGCAGCGGTCCATCACCATGTCGAGACCGGCGGCGCGGGTCCGCGCACAGGCCTCGTCGTCGACGACGTCCAGCTGGAACCAGACCGCCTTGGCGCCGATCGCGACCGCCTCGTCGGCGATGCCGCCCGCCTGGTCGCTGTTGACGAACACGTCGACGACGTCGACGGGGAACGGGATGTCGGCCAGGGACGCGTAGCCCTGCTCGCCGTGGACCGTCTCCGCCTTGGGGTGGACCGGGACGATCCGCTTCCCGAAGCGCTGGAGCACGGCCGCCACGCCGTACGCGGCCCGCGCCCGGTTGGACGAGAGCCCCACGACGGCCCAGGTGTCGCCCGTGGACGTGAGGATCCGCCGTACCGTCTCCGCGGTGGAGGAGCCGGTCGGCTCGCTGGTCGTGGTGTCGACGCTCATCTTCTCTGCTGCCTCTCCTCGGCGCGGCCCGTCCACGAGGAGAACGAGCCGCGCGGCGCGGTGATTCCCGGCGGACGCCTCAGGCGCCCCAGGCGAGCCGTTCGGCCTCGCGCGGGGCCTCCACGAGGGACGGAGCACCCGGGCCGAAGGTCATCACCGGGCGGGTCGCGTCCCAGCCGCGCCAGCCCGGGTCGCCGGTCGCGGCGAAGGCCACCCAGGCGGCGTGCATCGCCGTCGCCAGCTCCCGCGGCGCGTCCGGACCCGTCAGGGCGCGGGTGTCCGGCAGACCGAGCGTGTCGAAGACGAAACCCAGCTCCAGCGCGTGGCAGGCGCCGAGGCCGAGGACGGGGGAGCGCCAGCCGAACTCGTAGAAGTGCGTGCGGCCGGGCGCCCCGGCGCGCAGGCGGGCGTCCGCGAGCCGGTTCAGCGGGACCCGGAGCAGCTTGTCCGTGGCGATCGCGCCGAGCACCTCGCCCGGCTTCTCCCCCGCCCGCCCCGCCCGGTACACCCGCGCCGTCCGCGACGGCACCTTCGTCCTCCACAGCAACAGCCGCTGGGCGAGGGCGCCGATCCGGTCCACGACGCCGCCGGGCACGAACCAGAGCCGGTACTCCTCGGTGGTCGTCCCCATCAGGACGTCCACGCCGTCCGAGGCCCCGGCCGCGAGCGCCTCGGCCGGATCGCGCGGCAGGACCTCGCCGTCCACGGCGATCCGGAAGGAGTGGCCGCCGGTCAGCGGCGAGCCCTTGCCGGTCACCTCGGTCTGCGCCGCGAGCAGCCGCTCCCGGTCCACCCGCCCGAACGCCTCCGCCGTCGCCGGCACCCCGAGCCGCGCCGCCACCGCCTCGGTGGTCCGGCGCGCCCCGGCGAGCGGCAGCGCCATCGGTGCCCCGCTCTGCAGCACCGCCCGCCGGAACAGTCCCTCCGCGAGCGGCGAGGCGAGGAGCGCCGCGATCGAGATCGCCCCCGCAGACTCGCCGAACACCGTCACCCGCTCCGGGTCGCCGCCGAACGCCGCGACGTTCTCCCGCACCCAGGTGAGCGCGGCGATCTGGTCGCGCAGCCCCAGGTTGGCGGGGGCATCGGGGAAGACCCCGAACCCCTCGACGCCCAGCCGGTAGTTGAGCGAGACGAGTACCACGCCGTCGCGGGCGAAGGCGGTGCCGTCGTACACCGGGACCGACGAGGAGCCGTGGACCAGCGACCCGCCGTGGATCCAGACCATCACCGGCCGGCCGCCCTCCGCCACGGCGTCGTCAGAGGGCCCCGCAGTGCCCCACGGAGCCCACACGTTCAGGTTGAGACAGTCCTCGCCCGCGACCTCGGGGTCGGGCAGCAACGCGTCGAGCGGAGGCGCGTAGGGCCGTTTCGGCGCCGTCGGCCCGAACGCCGTGGCCTCCCGCACCCCCTCCCAGGCCGCTTCCGGCTCCGGCGCCCGGAACCGCAGCGCGCCCACGGGCGGCCGTGCGTAGGGGACGCCGAGGAAGGCGGCCACGCCGTCCTCCAGGGAGCCGCGCAGAGCGCCGGCGCGCGTCCGGACCTCGGGGGGTGCCTGCTCCGGCATCGCTTCGGGCCTTTCTCGGGGCGACGGGAAGGGGACGACGGGACCGGGACGACGCGAGGGGTCGCCGGGAGGGGACGGTACGCGCACGGCTCAGCCCCCCGACACCAGCGCGCGCTTGAGGACCTTGCCGGTGGGGCCGAGCGGCAGCGCGTCGACGAAGCGCACGATCCGGGGGTACTTGTGGCGGCCCAGCCGCTCGCGGGACCAGTCCACGAGCGCGTCCGCGGTGAGCGGGGAGCCGTCCCGGCGGACCACCACCGCGCAGACCTCCTCGCCCTTCTCCTCGTCGGGGACGCCGATCACCGCGACCTCGGCGACCGACGGGTGGCGGACGAGGACCTCCTCGACCTCGCGCGGGTAGATGTTGAACCCGCCGCGGATCACCAGGTCCTTCTTGCGGTCCACGATCCGCAGGAAGCCGTCCTCGTCGCGGGCGCCGAGGTCGCCGGTGCGGAACCAGCCGTCCACGACCGCGGCCGCCGTCGCCGCCGGGTCGTCGAGGTACCCGGCGAAGACGTTGTGCCCGCGCACCACGACCTCGCCCACCTCGCCGTCGGCGAGCAGCCGGACCTCCCCGTCGAGGGCCGCGTCCGCGACGCCCACCTCGACCCCCCACACCGGGTGCCCGACCGTCCCCGGCCGGCGGCCCAGGTGGGGCTGGTTGAAGGTGGCCACCGGCGAGGTCTCCGTCAGGCCGTACCCCTCCAGGACCTGCGTGCGGAAGGCGTCCTCGAAGCGCTCCAGGACCGCGACCGGCAGCGCAGCACCGCCCGACACGGCGGCGCGCAGGGCCGTCGGCCGCAGCTCCGACCCCGCCGCCGCCTCCACCAGGGCGTGGTACATCGTCGGCACCCCCATGAAGACCGTCACCCCCTCGTCGGCGAGGATCCGCAGTGCGGCGGGACCCGTGAAGCGGGGCATGAGGACGAGCGTCGCGCCCTGCCGCAGGGTGCCGTTCATCGCGCACGTCTGGCCGTAGCTGTGGAAGAGCGGCAGACAGCCGAGGACCACGTCGCCCTCGCCGAGGCCGAGGAGGTCCTGCGCGGTCACGGAGGCGTTCATGACGATGTTGAGATGGGTCAGCAGGGCGCCCTTGGGACGGCCCGTCGTCCCGCTCGTGTAGAGGACCACCGCGACCGCGCCCGGCTCCGACGGCTCCGGCGCGGCCAGCGGCCCGGCCCCCGACGGAGCCCCCTGGAAGGCCCGCACCCCGGCGGCCCGCGCCGCCTCGTCGGCCACCGCCCACAGCGGCCCGCCGCTGACGATCCCGACCGCGCCGCTGTGCTCCAGGACGTACCGCACCTCGTCGGCGACGAGCAGCGCGTGCACCGGCACGACCGTCGCGCCGGCGGCGAGCGCCCCGTAGTACACGCGCAGGAACTCGACGGTGTTCGGCAGCAGCACGGCGAGCCGGTCGCCCGGCTTCACCCCGGCCTCCCGCAGCCCCGCGGCGCACCGCAGCGCCTCCGTCCACAGCTCCCCGTAGGTGAGCCGGGTGGCCCCCTCGACGACCGCGATCCGGTCGGGGAAGTGACGGGCGGACTCGCCCAGCACACCGGCGACGCTCAGTGACATGACACGCTCCAGGGACACGGAGCCGAGCGGCGCCTCGCACACCGCTCCGGGGAGCGGGCCGACGGCGCCGTCGACCATCGGCTGACACGGCTCAGACTCCGCCGCCACCCCGTCCGCACGCCATGTGCAGACGCCCACCATGTGACGGACCGAGCTGGGCAGCGGCCCCACCGTCCGGCCCGACCCGTGGCATCCGCCAAATTCCGGCGTTACCGTGCGAGCCATGACGCACAGCCCGGCCGTGCCCGGCGAGCCCCCAGGGGCGCGCTCCGGCGGAAGCCACACCCCCCTCGGCGGCGCCGGAGGCTCCGGCGCCCTCCGCCGGTCCCTCGCCACGGCCATGCTCGGCGAGGTCGACCGGCTCACCGACCGCGCCGTCGACGACATCCGCGCCCACTCCGGTACGTACGCCTCCGGGGCCCCCGTCACCCGCGAGGACCTCTGGGAGATCTGCCGCGACAACCTCATCCGCGCCCTGGAGGACTTCGGCGGCCTGGAGGCAACCGGCGGCGACTTCGAGTGGGCGGCCCGCGAGACCGGCCGCCGCCGCGCCGAACAGGGCGTGCCGCTCGACACCGTGCTCCAGGCCTACCGGCGCGGCGGCCGCATCCTCTGGCAGGTCATGGCCGAGCACCTGCGCGTCCGGGCCGGACGGGGCTCCGACAGCCGGGACATCGAACTCGACATGGCCGGCGGCGTCTGGGAGACCATCGACCGCTTCTCGGTCGCCATGGCCGACGCGTACCGGATCGCCCAGCTGGAGCTCCAGAGCCGCCAGGACACCCGTCGCGTCGCGCTCTTCGAGGCCCTGCTCGACGGCCGCGCCGACGACCCGGCCGTCGCCTCGGCGGCCGCTGCCGCGCTCGGCGTCCCGGCGGCCGACCGGTACGTGGTCGTCGTCGCCGCCCAGGACCCCGCCGCCCCGCCGCACCTCGCGCCGGTCCTCGACGCCCACGGCCTGTGGTCCTTCTGGCGGCCGCGCTCCGGCCGGTACGCCGGGATCGTCCGGCTGCCCCGCCGCGTCACGCCCCCCGGCCGGGCCGCGCCCGGCGCCGGCGGCCCGGCCGACCCCGTGGCGTCCGGGCTGCTCACGGCCCTGCGCGAGCGGACCGGCGTGACCGCCGGCGTCTCCCCGGAGTTCGAGCGGCTCTCCCAGGCCGGCCGCGCCCTGCGCCTCGCCGAACAGACCCTGCGCACCCTGCGGGCCGGCAGCGGCGAGGTCGCCGGCTTCGACGCCCGGCTCGCCGAGGTCCTCCTCAGCGGCCGCACCGACATCGCCGAGCGGATCGTCACCGTCCACCTCGGGCCCGTCCTCGCCACCGGCGGAGAACGGGCCGCGCTCCTCACCACCCTGCGCGCCTGGCTCGACCACGGCTGCTCGGCCTCCCGCGCCGCGGAACAGCTCTACTGCCACCGCAACACCGTCCTCAACCGCATCGGGCGCATCGCCGAGCTCACCGGCCGCTCCAGCGAGTCCGGCGAGGCCCGGCTCGGCTGGGCACTGGCCCTGCGCGCCCTGCCCTACGCCGGCCGCACCGCCGCCCCCGCACCGGCCCCGGGAGAACGACGGAGCGACGGAACGTAGGCTGGCCGGATGCAGGAGCAGTACCGCACCCTCGCCCGCGAGGGCGTGCACGAGACCGAGGTCAACCGCTCGCGCTTCCTCTGCGCGCTGGCACCCGTCGCCGACGAGCGGGAGGCGCAGGAGTTCGTCGCCCGCGTCCGCCGCGAGCACCCCACCGCCACCCACAACTGCTTCGCGTACGTCCTCGGCGCCGACGCCTCCGTCCAGAAGGCCGCCGACGACGGCGAGCCCGGCGGCACCGCCGGCGTCCCCATGCTCCAGATGCTGCTGCGCCGCGAGATGCGGTACGTCGTCGCCGTCGTCACCCGCTACTACGGCGGCGTGAAGCTCGGCGCCGGCGGCCTCATCCGCGCCTACGGCGGCGCGGTCGGCGAGGCGCTCGACGCCCTCGGCACCGTGACCCGCCGGCGCTACCGGCTCGCCACCGTCACCGTCGACCACCAGCGGGCGGGCAAGCTGGAGAACGACCTGCGCGCCACCGGCCGGGCCGTCCGCGACGTCCGCTACGCCGACGCCGTCACCCTGGAGATCGGCCTCCCCGACTCCGACGTCCCCGCCTTCCGCGCCTGGCTCGCCGACGCGACCGCCGGCACGGCCACCGTCGAACTCGGCGGGGAGGCGTACGGCGACGGGTGAGGGCCACGGCCACCGGCGGGCGCTCGGGCGACCGGTGAGGCGTCCGGCCCCGCGCGGGCCGGGAGCCGTCCCTCTTCCCGCGGGCCCGGTGTGAGACGCCCCACCCGCCCGCCCCGCCACCCGGACCGCCCCGCCCGCCCACACCCCTTGTCCGGCGCGTGACCGCGGTGCGCCACCGCCCCGGCGCCGGTTTCCCGGACGGCCCCAGCCACCCCGTCCGCCGGGATAGCGTGGAGGCCGCACGGAACGGAACGAGCGGACGGGAGCGGCGCACATGCGGGGTGGAACGGCATCGTGAGGCTCCTGCACACCTCGGACTGGCATCTCGGCCGGTCCTTCCACCGGGTCGGTCTCCTCGACGCCCAGGCCGCGTTCCTCGACCACCTCGTGGCGACCGTCCACGCGCACGACGTCGACGCCGTCCTCGTCGCCGGCGACGTGTACGACCGGGCCGTCCCGCCGCTGCCCGCCGTCGAACTCTTCGACACCGCCCTGCACCGCCTCGCCGACGCGGGCGTCCCCACCGTCATGATCTCCGGCAACCACGACTCCGCCCGCCGCCTCGGCGTCGGCGCGGGGCTCATCCGGTGGGCCGGCATCCACCTCCGCACCGACCCCGACGGCATCGGCACCCCGGTCGTCCTCGCCGACGGACACGGCGACGTCGCCCTCTACGGCCTGCCCTACCTCGAACCCGCCCTCGTCCGCGACCGGCTCGGCGCCGAGAAGGCCGGCCACGAGGCCGTGCTCGGCGCCGCGATGGACCGGGTCCGCGCCGACCTCGCGACCCGGCCCGCCGGCACCCGCTCGGTCGTCCTCGCCCACGCCTTCGTCGCCGGCGGCGCGGCCAGCGACAGCGAGCGGGACATCACCGTCGGCGGGGTCTCCGCCGTGCCCGCCGGCGTCTTCGACGGCGTCGACTACGTGGCCCTCGGCCACCTCCACGGCAGTCAGACCCTCACCCCGCGCGTCCGCTACTCCGGCTCACCCCTCGCGTACTCCTTCTCCGAGGCCGACCACCGCAAGACGATGTGGCTGATCGACCTCGGCGAGGACGGCGCGATCACCGACGCCGTACGCCTGGACTGCCCCGTCCCGCGCCCCCTCGCCAGGATCCGCGGCCGGCTCGACGACCTCCTCGCCGACCCCGCGCTCACCCCGCACGAACAGGCGTGGGTCGAGGCCACCCTCACCGACCCCGTCCGGCCGGCCGAGCCCATGAACCGGCTCACCGAGCGCTTCCCGCACACCCTCCACCTCGTCTTCGACCCCGAGCGGACCGCCGGCGACGACGGCGCCTCCTACGCCCAGCGGCTCCGCGACCGCAGCGACCGGCAGATCGCGGAGGACTTCGTGGCCCACGTCCGCGGCGGAGCGACCCTCGACGGCGCCGAACGCGCCGTCCTCTACGGGGCGTTCGACGACGTGCGCGTCGACACGGCCGAACGGGAGGCGGACCGGTGAGGCTGCACCGACTGGAGATCACCGCGTTCGGGCCCTTCGGCACCACGCAGTCCGTCGACTTCGACGCCCTGTCCTCGGCGGGGCTCTTCCTCCTCCACGGACCGACCGGCGCGGGCAAGACCTCCGTCCTGGACGCCGTCTGCTTCGCCCTGTACGGCAGCGTCCCCGGCGTCCGCCAGGCCCCCGGCACCACCCTGCGCAGCGACCACGCCCCCGCCGGCACCCCCACCGAGGTCCTGCTCGACCTCACCGTCGGGGAGCGGCGGCTGGAGATCACCCGGCGGCCCGCCCAGCAGCGGCCCAAGAAGCGCGGCGGCGGCTTCACCACCGAGAAGGCCCAGACCTGGCTGCGCGCGTACGACCACGCCACCGGGGAGTGGACCGGCCTCAGCCGCTCCCACCAGGAGACGGGGGAGGAGATCACCCAGCTCGTCGGCATGAGCCGCGAACAGTTCTGCCAGGTCGTCCTGCTCCCGCAGGGCGACTTCGCGAAGTTCCTCCGCGCCGACGCCGAGGCCCGCGGCCGCCTCCTCGGACGGCTCTTCGACACCCGCCGGTTCGCCGCCGTCGAGGAGCGGCTCGCCGACCTGCGCCGCGCCGCGCTCCAGCAGGTGGAGCAGGGCGACGGACGGCTCCTCGCCCTCACCCAGCGCATGACGCAGGCCGCGAGCGGGCTCGACGCCGCCCGCACCCCCGTCGAGGGACGGCCCGGCGAACCCGGCCTCGCCGACGCCGCCCTGGCCTGGGCCGCCGTCGCCCGCACCGAGGCCCGCGAGGCCCTCGACATCGCCGGGGTGCGGTGCGCCGCCGCCGAGACCGCCCAGGCCGCCGCGCGCGCCTGCCTCGACGCCGAGAACGACCTCGCCGCCCGCCAGGCCCGGCACGCCGACGCGCTCCGCCGCCACGAACACCTCACGGCCAAGACCCCCGAGCGCGACCGTCACCAGGCCGCGCTCGACCGCGGCCTCAAGGCCGACCGCGTGGCCCCCGCCCTCGGCCTGCGCCGCGACGCCCAACGCGAGCACGCCATGGCGCACGCCGCCCGCGACCGCTCCCGAGCCCTGCTGCCCCCGGACCTCGGCGACGCCGGGGCCGAGCACCTCTCGGCGCTCGAACGCCGCCTCCGCGAGGACCTCGGCGGCCTCGAGGCCGCCCGCCGAGCCGAGCGCCGCGCCTCCGTGATCGCCGACGAGCGCACCGTCCTGGCCCGCGAGGCCCGCGCCGACGAGGACGCCCTCCTGGACGCCGCGGGCTGGCTCGCCGGCTGGGAGCCGCGCCGCGCCGGACTCGTCGAGCGCGTCGAGGCCGCGACGGACGCCGCCGCCCGCGCCGAACACCTCGCCGGACGGCTGGAGCCCGCGCGCCGCCGGCTCGCCGCCGCCCGGCGCCGGGACGCCCTCGCCGACTCCACCCGGGCGGCCGAGGCCCGCCTCGCCGACGCCCGCGAGCTCCGCAACACCGCTCACGAGCGCTGGCTCGACGTCAAGTCCCGCCGTCTGGAGGGCATCGCGGCCGAACTCGCGGTCACCCTCGCCGACGGCGACCCGTGCCAGGTCTGCGGCTCCACCGCCCACCCGGCCCCCGCCCGCACCACCGCCGGACACGTCGACCGCGCCACGGAGGACGCCGCCTACGCGGCGTACACCGCGGCCGAGGAGACCCGCAACGCCGCCGAACGCGAGGTCGCCGCCGCCGGGGAAGCCTGGTCCGCGGCCCGCGCCGAGGTCCTCGCGCCGCCCACCGGGGCCGACCGCGACGGCGCCGCGACGGCCCCGGACGGCGCGCCCGAACCCTCCGTCGCCGACCTGGCCGACGAGGTCGGGGAGCTGGCGCGGCTGCACGCCGAGGCGCACGCGCTGGCCGGGCAGACGCACGGCGCGCGGGAGGCGCTCGCGCGGGCGGAGCGGGAGCACGAGGAGCGGGCGGGCGCGCAGCGGGAGGCCGAGCGGCGGGTCGCCGCGAGGACCTCGCGGCGCGAGGCGCTGGACCGCGAGCAGACGGCGCTGGACGAGGAACTCGCCCGGGGCCGCGGCACGTTCGCCTCGGTGGCCGAGCACGCCACCGTCCTGGAGCGGCGGATCGCCCTCCTGGTCGACGCCGCCGGGGCCGTACGCTCCGCCGAACTCGCCGCCCAGCGGCTCAAGGAGGCCGACGACCGGCTCGCCGACGCCGCCTACCGCGCCGGCTTCACCACACCGGAGGAGGCCGCCGGCGCGCTGCTCGACGAGCGGGAGCGCCGCGACCTCCAGCACCGCGTGGACGCCTGGCGGGCCGAGGCCGCCGCGGTCGCCGACCGGCTCTCCGAGCCCGGCACCGAAGAGGCCGCCGCCCTCCCGCCCGCCGACCCCGCCGCGGCACAGGCCGCCCACACGGCGGCGGAGCGGGCCCTGCGCACGGCCGCGTCCGCGCTGTCGGCCGCGGGGGAGCGGGCCACCGGGCTGACCGCCCTCTCCCGGGAGGCCGCCGCCGAGGTCCGCCGACTGGGACCGCTGCGCGAGGAGTACGACCGGGTGGCCCGGCTCGCCGGGCTCACCGCGGGGACCTCCGCCGAGAACGAGCGCCGGATGCGCCTGGAGTCGTACGTCCTGGCCGCCCGGCTCGAACAGGTCGCCGCGGCGGCGACCGCCCGGCTCCAGCGGATGTCCGGGGGCCGCTACACGCTCGTCCACTCCGACGCGCGCTCCGGCGGCAAGCGGGCGGGCCTCGGGCTGCACGTCGTGGACGCCTGGACCGGCAACGAGCGGGACACCGCCACCCTCTCCGGCGGCGAGACGTTCTTCGCCTCGCTCGCCCTGGCGCTGGGCCTCGCCGACGTCGTCACGGACGAGGCCGGCGGCATCCGGCTCGACACCCTCTTCATCGACGAGGGGTTCGGCAGCCTCGACGAGCAGACCCTCGACGAGGTGCTCGACGTCCTCGACTCGCTGCGCGAACGCGACCGCAGCGTCGGCATCGTCAGCCACGTGGGCGACCTGCGCCGCCGCGTCCCGGCCCAACTGGAGGTCGTCAAGGCGCGGCACGGCTCGGCCGTGCGGATGCGGACCGGTGCGGAGGCGCTCAGCGGCTGACGGAGCGCCGGGCCAGCGGTGAGGAGTAGACGACGCTCGTCGTCACCGAGCCGAGCGTGGAGATCTTCCCGGTGATCTCCTCCAGGTGCCGCATGGAGCGGGCGGTGACCTTCAGCACGAAGCAGTCGTCCCCGGTGACGTGGTGCGCCTCCAGGATCTCCGTGGTGGCGTCGAGCAGGTCGTGGAAGGGCTTGTAGTTGCCGTGCGGGTAGCGCAGCCGCACGAAGGCGAGGATCGGCATGCCCAGCCGTTCCTGGTCCACGATCGCCGTGTACCCGGCGATCACCCCCGCCTCCTCCAGGCGCCGTACCCGCTCGGTCACCGCGGACGGTGACATCGAGACGGCGCGGGCCAGTTCGGCGAAGCTGGCGCGGCCGTCGCTCTGCAGCGCCTCCAGGATGCGCCAGTCGGTGGCGTCCGGGGTGTCATCATGGCTCATGACCCCGACTCTGCAGGGGAATCCCCGGCCGATCAAGGAATCGGCCGGGGATTCTCACCATGCGGAAGAGTGTCCGCGGCGCCGTGCGTCAGAGGCGCGACAGCTCGTCGACCAGGTCGTCGAGGCCCAGCGGCCCCTGCGAGAGCGCCGCCATGTGCCAGGCCTTCGCGTCGAAGGCGTCGCCGTGCGCCGCCATCGCGTTGGCGCGGCCGAGCAGCCAGGCGCGCTCGCCCAGCTTGTAGCCGATCGCCTGGCCGGGCATCGAGAGGTAGCGCGTCATCTCGCTCTCCACGAAGGCCGCCGGACGGCTGCTGTGCAGCTGGAAGAACTCCTGGGCGAGCTCCGGGGTCCACGTCTCGCCGGGGCGGAACGGGGAGTCCGCCGGGATGTCGAGGCCGAGGTGCATGCCGATGTCCACGATGACGCGACACGCGCGCATCATCTGGCCGTCGAGGTAGCCGAGGCGCCGCTCCGCGTCCGGCAGGAAGCCCAGTTCGTCCATCAGCCGCTCCGCGTAGAGCGCCCAGCCCTCCACGTTGGCGCTGACCTTGCCGAGCGTGGCCTGGTAGCGGGAGAGCCGGTCGGCGACGTGCACCCACTGCGCGATCTGCAGGTGGTGGCCGGGAACGCCCTCGTGGTACCAGGTCGACACCAGGTCGTACACCGGGAAGCGGGTGGTGCCGTCGACCGGCAGCCAGGTGCGGCCCGGGCGCGAGAAGTCCTCGGACGGCCCCGTGTAGTAGGGGGCCGCCGCGCCGCCGGGCGGGGCGATCCGGGACTCCACCCGCCGGACGCGGTCGGCGAGTTCGAAGTGGGTGCCGTCGAGCGCCTCGATGGCCTCGTCCATCAGGCCCTGGAGCCAGACGCGGACCTCCTCCGTGCCCTCGATGTGCGTGCCGTGCTCGTCGAGGTGGGCGAGCGCCTCCCAGGGGCCCGCGCCGGGCAGGATCCGCTCGGCCTCGCCGCGCATCTCCGCGAGCAGCCGGTGGTACTCCGTCCAGCCGTACGCGTACGCCTGGTCGAGGTCCAGGTCGGTGCCGTTGAAGTACCGGGTCCAGCGCTGGTACCGCTCGCGGCCCACCGTGTCCGACGCGTCGGCGACGGCGGGCGCGTAGACGTCGCGCATCCAGTCCCGCAGCGCGGCGACGGCGCCGGTGGCGTCCTTGCCGGCCGCCGCGAGCTCGGCACGGAGCCCGGCGGGCAGCGTGTCGGGACCGGAGGCGGCGAACTCCTCGAACCAGCCCGCCTTCGCGGCCGGTCCGCCCGACCACTCGGTGAGCTGTCCGATGAAGGTGGCGGTGGGGCGCGGACCGCCGTGGAGCTTGCGCTCCAGGCCCAGTTCGAGGGAGGAGCGGTACCCCTCCAGGGCCGCGGGGACGGCGCGCAGCCGGCTGGCCACCGCTGTCCAGTCCTCCTCGGTCTCGGTGGGCATCACCGTGAACACGATCCGGACGCTGTGCGCGGGGGAGCGCATGTTGCTGACCGCGCAGAGGCCCTCCTCGGCCTCGTGGACGGCGAGTTCCGCCGTCAGGCGCTCGCGCAGCAGGCGGGCGCAGCGGCGCTCGGCCTCGTCGTCCGCGCCGGGAGCGCGCTCCGCCTCGTCGAGGCGGGCGAGGGTGCGGCGTGCGAGGTCGGCGACGGCCCGCTGCCCGGCGGGCGAGAAGTCGGGCAGCAGTCCGGCGCTCTCCTTGACTCCCAGGTACGTTCCGGTGATCGGGTCGAGGGCGATGAGTGCGTCGACGTGATCGTCGGCGACCTGGCGGGGCAGCGCGCTGCTGGAAGTCTCTGGCATGGGGGTCATCCTGGCGCCTGGGACGGGCCCGCGTCACCCTCGTCCGGCTTCAGTCGGCTGACAAGGAGGGGCTCGGCCCCGGCGGCAGAAGCGGCCCGCACTCCCACTGCTGGAAGATCAACCGGGTCTCCACACGGGCGACCTCACGGCGTGACGTGAACTCGTCGAGCACGAGTCGTTGCAGGTCGGCGGGGTCCGCCACGGCCACGTGGACCAGGTAGTCGTCCGGGCCGGTGAGGTGGAACAGGGCCCGTGACTCGGGAAGCGCCCGGATGCGGTCGACGAACGGACCGATCAGTTCCCGCCGATGGGGGCGGACCTGGACCAGAAGCAATGCTTCCAGCCCGCGCCCGAGTTTGGCCGGATCCAGTCGTAGCTGCTGTCCGAGGATCACGCCGGTGCGGCGCAGCCGGGCCACCCGGTCCAGGCAGGTCGAGGGCGCCACGCCGACTTCGGCGGCGAGTTCGCGATAGGTGGACCGGGCGTCGTTCTGCAAGAGGCGAAGAATGTGCAGATCGACCGCGTCCAGTACGACAGAATCGGCCATCCGTCGAACGTAGCACGGCGATTTTCCGCTACTTCCCGGTATCCGTTCACAGTGCCGCCATGGACGCCATGGACTACGGCCCCTCGGCCACCCCGAGGGCCCTTGCCACCGATGCCGTGCACGCCGGCCGCGAGGATCTCGCCGGGCTCGGACTGCACGCCCCGCCGCTCGATCTGTCCACCACCTACCCCTCGTACGACGCCCGGGCCGAGGCCGCCCGGATCGACGAGTTCGCCGCCACCGGCGCCCGCCTCGACGGGCCGCCGGTCTACGCCCGGCTCGACAACCCCACCGTCGCCCGCTTCGAGGAGGCCCTCGCGCGGCTGGAGGGCGCCGAGGCCGCCGTCGCGTTCGCCAGCGGCATGGCGGCCCTCACCGCCGTCCTGCTCGCCCGGGCGAGCCAGGGCCTGCGCCACGTGGTGGCGGTCCGCCCGCTCTACGGGTGCAGCGACCACCTCCTCGACGCCGGACTGCTCGGCACCGAGGTCACCTGGACCGACCCGGCGGGCGTCGCGGAGGCGATCCGGCCCGACACCGGCCTGGTCATGGTCGAGTCGCCGGCCAACCCGACCCTCGCCGAGGCGGACATCCGGGCCCTGGCCCACTCCTGCGGCTCGGTGCCGCTCCTGGTCGACAACACCTTCGCCACCCCGGTGCTCCAGCGGCCCGTCGAACAGGGCGCCCGCATCGTGCTGCACAGCGCCACCAAGTACCTCGGCGGCCACGGCGACGTCATGGGTGGCATCGTCGCCTGCGACGAGGAGTTCGCCCGGACCCTCCGTCAGGTCCGCTTCGCCACCGGCGGGGTGCTCCACCCCCTCGCCGGCTACCTGCTGCTGCGCGGTCTCTCCACCCTGCCGGTCCGGGTGCGGGCCGCCTCGGCCTCGGCCGCCGAACTCGTCCGGCGGCTCGCCACCGACCCCCGGATCGCCCGCGTCCACTACCCGCGGATCGGCGGTGCGATGGTCGCGTTCGAGGTGTACGGCGACCCGCACGACGTGATCGCCGGGGTCCGGCTCATCACCCCGGCCGTCAGCCTCGGCAGCGTCGACACCCTCATCCAGCACCCGGCCTCCATCAGCCACCGCATCGTGGCCGAGGGAGACCGGCGCTCGGCGGGCGTCAGCGACCGCCTGCTGCGGATGTCGGTCGGCCTGGAGGACGTCGAGGACCTGTGGCGGGACCTGACGCAGGCGCTCAGCGCTCCGCCCGCCGCGCCCCTCCGTGCGGCTGCTCCAGCTGCGTCCGGGCGGCAGATCGCGGCGCCGAGGCCAGTCGGGCGGTGATGACCAGGGTGCCCTCCTCGATCTGGTAGTCGAGGGGGAGGTTCAGCGCCCGCATCGCGGCCACCATCCCCGTGTTGGAGGACTGCGTCACGGCGTACACGCTGTCGCAGCCGGCCTCCTCGGCCATCGCCACGAGCCGGCCGAGGAGTTCGGAGCCGATCCCGCGCCGCTGCCAGTCGTCCTCGACCATGAGGGCGACCTCCGTCTCGTCGCCGTCCCACAGCAGGTGGCCCAGGGCGACGAGACGGCCGGAGGTCGTCTGCACGGCGAGGGTGCGCCCGAAGCGCGGGCTGAGCAGGTGGTCGAGGTAGCGGTCCGCGTCGCCGACCGGGCCGTGGTAGCGCAGGCTCAGGGTGCGGGCCGAGCAGCGGTCGTGCATGGCGCGCGCGGCGGCCAGGTCGCGCTGGTCGGCGCGGCGGACGGTGATCTCGTTGCCCTCGGGCAGGGTCAGCACGTCCTGGCTGCGCGGGACCCGCGGGCCGAGGCGCGCGTCGAGCTCCACGAGCGCCCGGGCGCGGGCGAACTCGGTCGGGGTGAAGGCCAGATAGGGCCGCTCGATGATGATCGAGCCGCCGTGCGGGTCGCGCAGCCGCATCACGGTCTCCTCCAGGACGCCCTCGACCGGCGCCTGTTCGCCGATCGGGCGGCCGGTGAGCGAGACGGCGGGCACGGAGTGGAGCGTGCAGCGCCCGAGCAGCTGGCGCAGGGCGAGCGGCAGTTCGGCGGCGTCGAGCGCGGTACGGGTGGCCAGGCCGAGGACCCGGGTGGGCGTGTCCACCAGGTCGTGGGCGTCGGCGCGTTCGGTCCAGGTGTCGCGGCCGCCGGCCGCCGCGGTCTCACGGGCGAGGGCGTGGGCGGAGAGGTCCGCCGGGGCGCGCAGCAGGAACTCGTCGACCGTGCCGTCGGCCAGGGGGTGGGTCTGGAGGGTGAGGATGTCCACCCGCAGGCCGGCGAGGACCGTGCACAGCGCGGCGAGGCTGCCCGGGGTGTCCGCGACGGTGGTCCGCATCCGCCACAGCACGGTCTCGGCCGGCGCCGCGGACCCCTCCTGCCCGCCCCGGTCCTCGCCGGCCGCCGACGCGGTGGTGGGGCGCCCGTCGGTGACACCGGGCGTGTCGTCGACGGGCGGGGCATGGCTGGCATGGCCGTGGCGCCGTGCCCACCAGGTGTGGAACGTGGCGGTGGCGGCCAGCGCGATCGCCGAGAAGATCAGCAGGTAGGGTCCGTCCGGGCCCTTGGCGATGGTCTTGGCGATCGTGTCGGCCACCACCACGGCGGTGAACAGCGCGGCCAGCTCGATCAGGTCGTGCCGCCAGTGGTGCGGGCGGCGGGTGCTCTTCGAGGACGTCACATCGGTCATGCCCTCACTGTGACCCAGCGGTGTTGCGTGATCACGAACGCTTTGTGACTGACGGGTTAAGCGGCGATCTGGAGCCTTAACGACCGATTCAGGCCGTTTATGGCGTGGTCTGACCGTTCCCCTGACGGAGTGCGTCCAGCAGCCGCTTCGCCTGCGTGGCCAGCTGCGTCGAACCGCCCCGCGCCACCCGTGCGGACAGTCCGGACGGCTCCCCGCCCGCCCCGCACCGCTCCACGCACTCCGCCGCCACCGCCAGCAGCTCGCCCAGCCCCCGGACCGGCTTGTCCGGGACCAGCACGGCCGGCAGGGCGGCCGCGAGCACCGCCCAGACCGTCGCGTACGCACCGGTGGCCGACGCCGTCCGGGCCGCGTCCGCCAGCCGGTTCGGCTTGACGGAGCCCTCGGCGACAAGCCACCCGAGCTCCTCGCCCACCCCGCGCGCGTCCAGATCGCCCCGGGCCGCGAGCACCAGCAGGGCGTCCACCGCCCGCAGCCGGTCGTCCGCGTCCCCGGTGCCCAGACCCAGCGCCACCGCCAGGGCCACCGCCCGGCCCACCGGACCCTCCGCCTCGGCCAGCGGAGCCAGCGGCTCCGTCGACTCCCGGGTGCTGTCGAGGGTCCGCGTCAGCGACGGCAGCACACAGGCCGCGAGCAGCTCCCGGTCGGCCGGCAGGACCGCCGCCCAGTGCTCCAGGCCCGTGACCCAGTGGTGACAGCGGCGGGGCGTGGCCTCCAGGGTGCCGCCCAGCCACCGGAAGGCCGCCGGGAACTCCTCCCGCAGGACGGCCCGGTCGGCGAGGTCGACGACCAGCCGGTCCTGGAGCGACCACCGCAGCAGCGACCGCTGCCCCTCCCTCCTGAGGAAGCGCACACGCGCGGCCGGCGGCGCGTCCGACCGCAGCCACGCCGCCAGCCGCCGGCCGGCCCCGGTGTCCAGCGCCGCCGCCTCGACGGCGGCCTCCCCGGCCTCCGGATCACCCCGCAGCACCCGCAGCAGCGCCTGCGCCAGATCGGCCGGGGCGGGCTCGACGCCCGCGTCCCGCAGGGCCCGCAACCGCTCCACCAGCACCCACGGGGCGATGCCGCCGCCGTCCAGGGTCGGCGCGGCGAGCAGGAACGGCAGCGCGTCCGTACCGACGAGCGCCGCGGCCTCCCACAGCCGGGCGTCCGTGATCTCCGTCAGCCCCTGGTGCAGACAGTCCGGGGTCGCCCCGCCCCGCGCGAGCCGGTCGTCGATCCACGCCGGCTCCACGATGCCGAGCAGCCCCGCGAGGACCGCGTGCAGCCCGTGGGAGTGGTGCGTGAAGTGGTGCGGCTGCTCCCACTCGACGGTGGCGAACGCCTCCCGCACCGCCCGCGTCACGCCCTCCCGGTCCCGGTGCGCGAGCCGCACCAGCCCGTCGAAGGCCCGCTCGAACCGGACGGGGTCCTCGGAGACGCCCTTCGCCAGCAGCTCCTCCACCAGCTCCTCCACCGAGGCCGCCGGCGGCTCGACCCGCCGCGGCCCGGCCACCGGCGGCAGGATCTCCACGTACGGCGCCCGACTCCGCGCCACCGGGGTCCCGAAGAGGTCCGCCACGGCCTGCCGGTGCACCGGCCCCACCTCCGCGGCCCGGTCGGCCAGCTCCGCGCGCACCGAGGCGTCCACGGCGGACAGGTGCCGGCCCATCAGCTTCAGCGCCCGCTCCTGCAGCGCGGTGTCCTCGTGCCCGAACAGCTCCGCCACGGCCGGCAGCAGGTCGCCCGCTCCGCCCGGCTCGCGCGCCAGCACCTTGCCGACCAGCACCAGCTGCGCCTGCACCAGCTTCTTCTCGGTGCGGAACAGCACCGCGCCCGTCATCTCGGCCAGCGCGGACATCGGTAGGGCCCCCTCCACCGCCAGCGCGGCCAGCGCCTCCTGCGCGTACCCCGCCACCGGCGACGGGGCGTCCGCCGCGATCCCGATCAGATCCGGGACCCGCGCGCCGGATTCCGCCGTCGTCGGAGCGAGCAGCCGCAGCACCTCCAGCGGGAACCGCAGATCATGGAGACGGCCCCCGCGCAGCAGCCGCGAGACGGCCGCGTCCACGGCCTCCGTCCGGTCCACCACGCCCTCCCCGACGAGCGTCGCGACCGCCGTCGGCCAGTGCCGCGGCGAGTCGGCGTCGACCGCCCACGTCATCTGCTCCGGGGGCTCCGGCATCGCCAGGGCGTGCACCACGAGGAACGCCGTCTGCGGATCCACCCGCAGCCGCTGCACGAGCGGCGGCGCCTCGTCCGCCCGGTGGACCCAGCGCCCGCCGGGGGTGACCTCGCGCGCCCAGGCCCGTACGTAGCCGTCCGACGCGGGCACCGCGCAGCCGGCCCGCTCCACCAGACGGCGGATCAGCCCGTAGCTCTGCTCCGCCACGGAGGGCCGGGCGGCGAGCCGGCCCGCCAGCTCCGCCTGCCACTCCGCGCTCCGCCCGGCCACCACCCGCAGCACCAGACCCCCGTCCTGCGAACGCCAGGCCAGCAGGTCACGCCCGCCCAGCCAGGTGGCCGCCCCCGCCGCGCCGGGGTGACAGCCGGCCCCCGCCACGTACAGGGCACGCCGCACGAGCGCCGCCTCCCGCTCCCGCGCGCCCGCCCAGCCCCGCACCTCCGTGCGCAGCGCCTTCAGCCGTCCGAGCGCCGCCTTGCGCCCGGCCGCGTCCAGCGGTTCGAGCAGCCCCGGCACCTCCCGGAAACCGCCCGCCCGCACCGCCGCGACCAGCTCGTCGATCCCCGAGGCCCTCGCGGTGTCCCCGCCCTTCTCCTCCTCCACGGTCCGCACGCTCCCCATGGCCTTCCCGGTCTCGGTCCCGCTCTCCACGGACCCCTCGCTCCCCGTCGACGTCTGCTTCCCCACGGCCCTGCTCCTCCCGCCCCTCGTCACCGACTCGTCCCCGCCGCGCGCGGGGCTCCCCGACGCCGGCGCCTCCGCCTCCGGTGCGGGCGCTCCCGCCTCCCTGCCCCGGGCCCCGTCACCGCGCTTCCCGCGCCGTCCCGGCCGCCGCCGCTCCCCGCCGGACCATCCGCACCGCGAGCGCGTGCTTGCACGGTCCGCGCCGCCCCTGGTGGTCGGACCACCAGCGACAGGTGCAGCTCAGGACACCGTCCGCGTGACGGACCCGGTAGCGCCGGTCGCCCGAGGCCACCGTCGCCAGATCGCCGTCGAGCGCCACCACGCCGTCCGCGACCAGTCTCCGGGCGTCCAGCAGACGGGGGTTGTGCCGCTCGACGCGGTCGGCGTCGTAGGGCAGCTCGCGGTGGAACCAGGCCGCGTCGGCCACGTCGTACCCCACCCGGCCCGCCGAGCCGAGTCGCGTCAGGGCCGCACGCACGCGGTCGAGGGGGAGTCCCGCCCGCGCAGCGAGATCCGCCGGGTCGATCCGGGGCTCCCACGCCAGCAGCACCGCGACCAGCTCCGCGTCCCCGGCCGCCTCCTCCGCGGCGAGCGCCTCAAGGACGCCGCCTTCGCCGGAGAAGCCCCGCGCGGGGTCGGGGGAGAGCGTCAGGGTGAGCCGCATGCCCGGCAGGGTCACCTCCCAGGCGCTCCCCACGGCCGCGCCGTCCGGGACCGGCCCGTACACCCGCATCCCGGTCGCGTGCCGCAGGACCCGCTCCAGGGCGGCGAGCCGGTGCGGCCCCGCCAGGCACACCGCGCCCGGACCCGGCCGCGTCGTGGGACGCAGCGTCCGGCCCGACGGCACGAGCCACACCGGACCGTGTCCCCGGCCCTGCGCGCGGGGCAGGGAGCGTACGAAGCGCACCGCGTCCGGCCCGGCGAGCTCCGCCCGCAGGTCGCACCGCGCCGAGGCGACCTGCGCCTCGGCGAAGCCCCGCAGCCATCGGTCGGGCAACGGGACCCTCTTCTCCACGACGGCCCCCGCCAGGGTGGTCACCGCCAACTCCTCGGGGCCGACCCGCAGGTGGAGCGGATCGTCCCCCGTCACCCGCGACAGCGCCTCGCGCAGCGGGCCGTTCACGTCGACGTTGGTCGTGCCGTGCCCCGTCCCCGCCCCGCCGAGCCCCTCGCCCAGCACGTCCAGGCGCGCGTACACCCCGCCGCAGCCGGAGAACGACTCGAACCGCAGCCGGTCGCCGTTCCCCGTCACCACCGGGTCCAGCGAGCCCGGCCGCATCCGCTGGTGATGGCGGGCCGCGGCCACGTCGGCGACCGCGAGCAGCCCCCGGGCCGCCGCCTGAGGCGCCGCCAGGAACCCGGCGAAGAAACGCGGACGGGCCTCGGCACCCCGAGGGGTCAGACCCCCCGAGGTCTCCAGGCCGAGCCGCCGCCCGGAGCCCGAGGACTCCAGCGCGGACGGGCGTGCGTAGGCGAGCGCCTGAACGGATCGCGTCATGGGAACGACGGTAGGCCCCGCCACTGACACTCACCCGCGCCGGACCGCGGCGCCGCGCGAGGGCCCCCTCGGGGGAGGGCTCGACGGGCGTTCCGGCGCTCCCGCCGCAGCCCGGACGAGCCCTGCCGTCGCTACTGCCCCACGAGTCCGGGCCGTAGCACCTTGCTGAAGAGCACGAGGCCGCCCTCGGCCCGCAGCCTGACCGTCAGTTCGCCGCTGCCGCCGTCGATGTCGACCTCGCCGAAGTACTGCGGGCTCTCCATCGGCGACACGTTCGCCCGCTCCGGCGCCCGGACGAACACGCGCTCCGGTCCGAACGTCCCGTCCAGCGCGTTCGCCGGGAACCCGCCCGCGGCCAGCGGCCCGGACACGAACTCCCAGAAGGGCGCGAAGTCCCGGAACGCCGCACGCTCCGGCGCGTAGTGCTGCGCCGAGGTGTAGTGCACGTCCGCCGTCAGCCACAGCGTCCCGGTGATCCGGCGGTGCTTCACGAACCGCAGCAGCTCCGCGATCTGCAGCTCACGGCCCAGCGGCGCCCCCGGATCGCCCTGCGCGACCGCCTCGAAGTCCGTCGCCCCGTCCGGCACGACCAGCCCGAGCGGCATGTCGGCGGCCAGCACCTTCCACACCGCCGTCGAAGCGGACAGCTCCCGCTTCAGCCACGCCAGTTGCCCGGCCCCGAGGATGCCGGTGGAGTCGTCGGCCTGCCGGCCGGGGGAGTTGGCGTTCCGGTGCGAGCGCATGTCCAGGACGAACACGTCGAGCAGCGGCCCGTACCGCACCACCCGGTGCATCCGGCCCCCGTGGCCGCTCCCGAGCCCGCCCCCGCGCGCGTGGAGGGTGGACACCGGCGTGTACTCGCCGAAGGCGCGCAGCGCCCGCGCGGCCAGCACGTCCACGTCCTTCTCCGTGTAGCGCGCGTCGTCCAGGATCTGCCCCGGGTACCAGTTGTTCCGCACCTCGTGGTCGTCCCACTGCACCACCGACGGCACCTGCGCGTGGAAGGCGCGCACGTGGTGGTCGAGCAGGTTGTACCGGAAGTTCCCCCGGTACTCGTCGAGCGTCTCCGCGACCTTCGCCTTCTCCGGCGTCGTGACGTTCCGCCAGATCCGCCCGTCCGGCAGGGTCACGCTCGGCTGGATCACCCCGTCCGCGTAGATCGAGTCACCGCTGCACAGGAAGAAGTCGGGATCCAGCCGCCGCATCTCCTCGTACGCGCGGAACCCCCCGATGTCCGGGTTGATCCCCCACCCCTGGCCCGCGATGTCGCCCGACCACAGGAACCGCACCCCGTCCCGCCGCCGCTCCGGCGCCGTACGGAAGCTGCCGAGCACCGGTTCGGACGTACGGCGCGGATCGTCCGGGTCCGCCAGCGTGACCCGGTAGTGCACCCGCTCCCCGGCCGGCAGCCCCCGCAGGGCCGTCGTCCCCGTGAAGTCCGTCCCCGGCCCCACCAGCGGCCCCTGATGCCTCCTCACCCGCCGGAACGACTCCGTCGCCGACGTCTCCACCACCATCCGCGCCGGCCGGTCCGACCTCACCCACACCAGCCCCGAGGACGCCGTGACGTCCCCCGTCTGCACCCCCCACCCCGCCCTCGGCCTCCCCGACAGCGCGAACGCCGGCGCCACGGCCGGCCCCGCGGCCCCGACCGCCAGCGCGGCGGACACCGCCAACGACCCCTTCAGCAAACCCCGTCGCCCGGGCGACGGCAGATCAGGCACGGCGTGCGACATGAACGGCCTCCGACATCTCTTCCCTGCGGTCATCGTGCGCCGCCCCCTCCCTAACGGCCCGGAACGACGCCCACCCGAACCCCACATGAACAGGACCTCGCGCGTGCGGTGCCTCGCCCGGGGCACCTCGTCGCGGGCGACTGTTCCGCCGGGGCGACGGTCCACACGAAGGGCCGGCCAGCCCCGCCGCACCGGGCTCACCCCGTCGCCGCCTCCGCCGCCACCCGCACCCCCCGTTCGATCGCCGAAGGCGAGAGGTGGGCGTAGCCGATGACGAGGGGGACGGTGTTGTCGGAGGGGCGGGCGGTGCCGTAGTCGTCGAGGCTGCGGAGGGCGATGCCGGCGTGGGCGGCGCGAGTGAGGAAGCGGGGGGCGGGGCCGAAGCGGGCGGGGACGCGGGCGATGACGTGGAGGCCGGCGGCGATGCCGGTCACGTGGGTGCCGGGGAGGTGGCGGGCGAGGGCGGCGAGGAGGACGTCGCGGCGTTCGCGGTAGGCGCGCTGGCAGCGGCGCAGCTGGCGGTCGTAGCCGCCGCGGGTGACGAACTCGGCGAGGACGGCCTGGTCGAGGACGGGGTTGCCGAGGTCCATGGTGCGCTTGCGTTCGACGACCTCGCCCAGGAGCTCGGCGGGGACGAGCATCCAGCCGAGCCGGAGGCCGGGGGCGAGCGACTTGCTGACGGAGCCGGTGTAGACGACGCGTTCCGGGTCGAGGCCCTGGAGGGCGCCGACGGGGGCGCGGTCGTAGCGGAAGTCGCCGTCGTAGTCGTCCTCCAGGACGTAGCCGTCGACGGTCCGGGCCCAGTCGAGGAGCGCGGCGCGGCGCCCGGCGGACCAGCTGATGCCGGAGGGGAACTGGTGGGAGGGGGTGACGACGACGGCGCGGACGCCGGAGGCGGCGAGCGGTCCGGGGAGGAGTCCCTCGTCGTCCAGCGGGAGCCAGACCGTGTCCATGCCGGTCGAGGCGAACAGCCGTCCGTGCTCGGGGCTGCCGGGGTCCTCGATGCCGATCTCGCGCAGGCCGCGGGAGCGGAGGACGAAGCCCAGCAGGGTGGACGCCTGGGCCACGCCCGAACAGACCACGAGCCGTTCCGGGTCGGCGACCACGCCGCGGCGCCGTGCCAGCATGGCGGCCAGTGCCTCGCGCAGTTCGGGGAGTCCTCGGGGGTCGGGGTAGCCGAGGGAGGGATGGGGCAGCCGTGCCAGGACGGACCGCTGGGCGGCCGCCCACGCCGCTCTCGGGAACATCGACAGGTCCGGGGTGCCGGGGTGGAAGTCGACGTGGACGCCCGGGGCGCCCGGCGCCAGGTCGCGGACGCCGTGCGCGGCCGCCCTGGCCGCCCCGCTCACCCAGGTCCCCGCGCCCCGGTCGCTGCGCAGGTATCCCTCTGCGGTGAGCTGCTCGTACGCCTCGGTGACCAGGCCGCGTGACACGCCCAGGTCGGTGGCGAGCTCCCGCGTGGACGGCAGGCGGGTCCCGGCCGCGAGCCGCCCCGAACGCACCGCCTCGCGCAGCGACTCCTGGAGGGCCGGACCGCGCCGTCGCGCCGGGGCGCCGGCGGCGGGCAGCAGCAGCTCCCAGGCCGCCTTTCCGTGGCTCGTCATCGGGTGGGCCCTCCCTCGTTCGGCGTCGCCGGGTCCCCGTGCGTCCCGGCGGAGGTCCATGATTCGGCATCTGCGGCGATCGGGTGCACCGGCGGTGTGGCCCCGTCCCGTCGGGGCCGGCGTCGACTCCGAAGGACCGGCGAGCGGACGCACGCGCGGCGGAGGGCAGGCTCAGGTCGCGTACCTGCGCCAGGCGCGGTCCTGCCGGGCTGGGACCGGCCGGCGGGAGCTCCGCCGAAGTGGTCCCCGATGGCGTGGTCGAAGTGGACCTTAACGGGGGCCGCCGGGGTTCCTAGCGTCGGGGACATGAACGCGAACTCCCTGCGCGGGGTCCTGACGGTGACCCTCGCCTACGCCCTGGTCGGTGCCTCGTTCACCGCGAACGGTCTGCTCGGCGGCTATCCGTACGCCGGTGGGCAGGCGCTGCGGTACGGGGCGGCCTGTCTGCTGCTGCTTCCCCTGCTCGGCCGCGGGGGCCTCGCGCCCCTGCGGCTGTTGACGGCGCGTCACTGGCTGCGGCTGGGGGCGCTGGCGGGGGTGGGGATGGTGGGCTTCAACCTGGCGGTCCTCGCGGCGGAGCGGACGGCGGAGCCGGCCGTGCCGGGGGTGCTGGTCGGCTGCGCGCCGGTGGTGGTCGCCGTGCTCGTGCCGCTGGCGGAGGGCCGTCGGCCCGCACCGGCCGTGCTGTACGGGGCGCTGCTGGTGGCGGCCGGGGCGTTCACCGTGCAGGGCTGGGGCCGTACCGACGGCGTGGGCATCGGCTGGTCGGTGGCGGCGCTCGCGGGCGAGGTGGGGTTCACGGTCCTCGCGGTGCCGGTGCTGCGGCTGCTCGGGCCGAAGCTGTTGACGGCCGCCGTCTGCGGGGTGGGGGCGGCGGAGGCGGCGCTCGTGGGTCTGGTGGTGGACGGGGCGGGCTTCGTGCGCGTGCCGACGGCCGTGGAGACGGGTGCCCTGGTGTGGCAGGCGGCGCTGGCGACGGTCGTCGGGTTCGTCCTCTTCTACCGGGGGGTCCAGCGGATCGGCATGGAGCGGGCCACTCTCTATACGGGCGCGATCCCGGTGGCGGCCGCGCTGAGCGCCGCGCTGGTCGGGCACGCCGCGTTCGGTCTTCCGCAGGCGGCCGGGGGCCTGCTGGTGGCGGCCGGTGCCGCGCTGGGCACCGGCCTGTTCGGCCGTACCGGCCGCGCGGGATCAGCGGCTGCCGTCGAGGATCACGCGGGCGACGAGGGCCGGGTCGTCGTTCATGGGCACGTGGCCGCAGCCGGGCAGCCGGACGAGGCGCGCGCCGGGCAGGGTCTGCTTGGCGCGGACGCCCTGGCGGCGCAGGAGGAGCCGGTCGCGGGTGCCCCAGGCGATGGTGACGGGGACGGAGGGGACGTCGTCGCGGAAGAGTACGTCGCGGCCGGAAGCCAGGGTCTGGTGGAAGCCGGTGGCACCGCGCAGCGCGAGCGTCTCGGCGACGACGGCCTCCGGTGACCGGCGGCCGGGCCTGGCGTAGATGGTGCTGGTGAGGGCGGTGCGCCCGGCTGCGGTGCGGGAGAGGCGTTCGATCACCGGCACGGGCAGCGACCGGGCGGCGCCCCGCATGGCGCGCAGCGTCCCGAAGGCGTAGCGCCGCTCGCCCTCGGACCAGAAGCCGGCAGGGGAGAGGGCGGTGACCGACCGGACCCGCTTCTCGCGGCCGAGTTCCAGGGCGAGCAGCCCGCCGAGCGAGTTCCCGGCCACGTGCGGGCGCTCGGCTCCGACGGCCTCGCAGAAGGCGCCGAGCACGGGGACGACGGTGGACAGGCCGTACGGGGAGCCGTCCGGCAGGGCGTCCGAGGCGCCGAAGCCGGGGAGGTCGACGGCGATCACGTCGCGCTCGGCGGCCAGCACGTCGAGGACGGGCTCCCACGCCTGCCAGTGGTGGCCGATGCCGTGGAGCAGGAGCAGGGGTGCGCCCGCGCCCCTCCGCTCGTACGTCATCGACGTCGTACGGGGACCCGTGGGGGTCTCGATCGTGAACGCGATCCGTGCGGGCATACCGGCTCCCTGTCCTGAACACCTGGCGTGCGACGTCTCTTGGACGGCTTGTCAGCAAGAGCATTACCGCTCGGTAGCCAGGAGTTCAAGACCGCGTCCGAAACTGGACAGCAGGGTGCGCTTGGGCTGGGATGGACGGGTGTCCACACCCACTCCGACCGAGTCCCTGACCGATCTCTTCGAGGAGCACCGGCCGATGCTCCTCGGCGTCGCCTACCGGATGCTCGGCCGCACCGCCGACGCCGAGGACGTCGTCCAGGAGGCATGGCTGCGCTGGACCGCCGAGGACCGCGCCGACGTCCGCGCGCCGCGCGCCTTCCTCGTGCGGATCACCACCCGGCTCGCCCTCGACCGGCTCCGGCACGTCCAGGGCCGCCGCGAGTCCTACGTCGGCCCCTGGCTGCCCGAACCCGTCGTCACCGACTTCGGCCCGGCCGCCCCGGACACCGCCGAGCGCGCCCTGCTCGCCGACTCCGTCTCGCTCGCCGTCCTCGTCGTCCTCGAAGCCCTCTCCCCCCTGGAGCGGGCCGTCTTCGTCCTCCGCGAGGCGTTCGGCTTCCCGTACGGGGAGATCGCGACCGCCCTCGACCGCTCCGAGCCCGCCGTGCGCCAGCTGGCCGGACGGGCCCGCCGCCACGTCGACGAGCGCAGGCCCCGCTACGACGTCGACCCGGCCGAGCGGCGCGACCTCACCGAGCGCTTCCTCGCCGCGGCGGGCGGCGGCGACCTCGGCGAGCTCCTCGCCCTGCTCGCCCCCGACGTCCGTCTCGTCGGCGACAGCGGCGGGAAGTCCAAGGCCCCGTTGCGGGTCATGGACGGCGCCGACAAGGTGGGCCGGTTCCTGTTCGCGGTGTCCGAGGGGGCCGAAGCGCTGTACGACTTCCGTTTCGCCGAGCTCAACGGCGGACCGGCCCTGGTCGCCCTCGTCGACGGGCGGCCCGACTCCGTCTTCCAGGTCGAGGTCCGCGACGGACGCATCCAGTGCGTCTACATCCTCCGCAACCCCGACAAGTTCCGGGGCCTCGCCGGCCTCTGACCGCACCGCCCCGAGCCCCGTCCCCCGACCCGGGGGCGGGGCTCCGTGCTGCGCGCGCCTCACGAGGGCGCGAACGTCCTGTGAACGATCTAGGTCAGAGGGTCACATTCGGGGGCGTTCGGCGGAGGATTGGTCTTGACCAAGGGTCGGGCTCGCCTTATGGTCGCAGAGTTAGTGCAGGAACCTTTAATAAACAAGGGCGCGGAAACGCCGCGGGACACGGCGAATTGCGGAGGATCAGGGTGGGGACCACGCAGCTGGCATCGGTACCGGAACCGAAGTACCAGCACCTCAAGACAGTGATCGGCGAAGCGCTCGACTCGGACTTCGCGGTCGGGGAGATCCTTCCCAACGAGCGCGAGCTCGCGGCACGCTTCGGCGTCGCCCGTGCCACGCTCCGCCAGGCCCTGGAGCAGCTGGAGCTGGAAGGCCGCCTCCAGCGGCGCCGCGGCGTCGGCACCACGGTCGCCCCGCCGCGCGTCGGCGTGGACGTCTCCACCACCCAGCACGCCTGGCCCGGTGTCGGCGACGACGCCTGGCAGTCCCTGGACTCCGCCGCCGACGTGGCCCCGGCCGCCGTCTCGCGCGTCCTGGAGACGGGCGCCGAGGAGCGCGTGCACGTCGTGCGCCGCCTCCGCATCTCCCAGGGCCAGCCGGTCGCCGCCGAGCTCCTCTACGTGCCCGCGGCCTCCGTTCCCGGTCTCACCGCGATCGACATGCCCGCCGGGCCGGCCCGCGCCCGCGCCGTGCTGCGCGAACTGCAGCACCTCGCCCTCGACGGCCAGGACCGCGCCGTCGAGCTGGGCTCCGCCCGCGCCGACGACGCCAAGGAGCTCGACCGGCTGCCCGGCGCCCCCGTCCTCGTCGTCACGACCCGCTACCTCTCCGGAGGGCGTACCGCCGCCGTGTCCGTCGCCACCTACCGCGCCGACACCTGCCGCCTCACCTTCGGCGACTCCGGCGACCTGGTGATGGCCTCGTAGCACCCGCGGCGGCACCGCCGTCCACCGATCGCGGCCCACGGCCCGTCGCAGGGAACATCCCCTAGCGGCGGGCCGTCACCGTGCCGTCGACGGCGAAGAGCTGCTCCTCGACGTGGTCGAGGGCGAGCCGGAGGGCGCCGGTGCCCACGGCGGCCTCGCCGAGCAGCGACAGCACCACGCGCGGCGGGCGCAGACAGAACCGGGCCAGCTCCTCGCGGAGCGGCGGGAGGACGCCGTCGAGACCGGCCGCCCAGCCCCCGACCACGACGAGTTCGGGGTCGATCGCCAGGACCAGCGCCGCCACGTCGTGCACGAGGCGCTGGATGAAGCGCTCGACCGCCGCCTCCGCGCGCGCGTCGCCCTTGCGGGCCAGCGCGAACACCTCGGCGACCGCCTGCTCGTCCAGCGGGTGCAGCGGCTCGTCGGTGGTCGACAGCAGGTGCTCGGGGGTGACCCCGCGGCCCAGCAGGTGCAGGGCGCCGATCTCGCCGGCCGCCCCGCCGTACCCCCGGTGCAGCCGGCCGCCGATCAGGGACCCCGCGCCCGGGCTCAGCCCGGCGAGCACGAAGACGATGTCGTCGGAGTCGGTCGCGGCGCCCTTCCAGTGCTCGGCGACGGCGGCCGCGTTCGCGTCGTTCTCGACGATCACCGGGCAGCGGAAGGAGCGCCGCAGCCGCTCGCCGAGCGCCAGGCCCGTCCAGCCCGGCAGGGCCGTGCCCAGCCGCACCGTGCCGTCGGCCTCCACGATGCCGGGGGTCCCGACGCCGACGGCCCGCAGGTTGGACCGGGCGACCCCGGCCCTGCGCAGCACGTCGGCCACGACCGCCCGCACCTTGTCCAGCCGCTCGTCCTCGGGCGCCGTCTCCGACACCTCGCGGGACCCCGCGCCGATGATCCGGCCGTCCAGGCCGGAGAGCAGCGCGGCCACCCGGTGCGGGCCGATCTCGATGCCGAGCAGATGGCCGGCCTCCGCACGGAAGCGGAACCTCCGCGCCGGACGGCCCTGCCGCCGCGCCTCGCCCTCCTCGGGCGCCGACTCGACGACGAGCCCGCCCTCCATGAGCCCCTCGACGACCCCCTCGACCGTGGGCCGCGAGAGCCCCGTGATCCGGGTCAGGTCCGTGAGCGTGGGCGCGTCGGCGCCGCGCAGCGCATGGAGTACCACCGCGGAGTTGATCCGCCGCAGCAGAGAGGGATCCCCGCCGGTCAGCCGCCCCACAGTGTGTCCTCCCAGCTCGTGCACCTCTTCGGCGGATGGTACTCAATGGGCAGGGCCGCGGCGAGCGCCGCCCCCGGCCCGCGCCCTCCGGCGCTCCTGACGCGACGCCAACTGTCAGTGCCGGGGGCTTTACTGGGTCCATGGCGACCACCGCGCACCACCTGGCGACGATCGATTTACTCAGGGCCCGCGGCTTCGACGGGAGTCCGGGCTTCCACCTGGCCGAACTGGCGACCAGCGAGGACTTCTGGGAGGACGACGGCACGCGCCGGGAGGCCGTCGAGGACCAGTACGAAGCGGAACGGCAGGGGCTCGCCGTCCTCCTCGCCGCGCGCTGGGGCCCGCCCCTCCGCTTCCGTCTCTGGTCCGTCCTGGAGCGCTCCATGGAGGGCGAGGAGATACCCGAGCCCTGGTCCACGCTCAGCGGCCACACCCCCGACCTCTACCTCTGGCAGGCCGACGGAGCCTGGGTCGGACTCGGCGTCTCGCAGGGGGACCGGGAACTCCCCTTCCAGCTCCTCGCCGTGGTCACGACGGTCGCCCCGCCGGCGGAGCCGCCCCCGGACGGGAGCGGACACCCCCGGGCGTAGCCGACCGCCGCGCCTCGTCAGGCTCCCGCTCTACGGGCCGGGCACCCCGGCGGCCTCGCGGAGGCGGGCGTACTCCTCGGCCATCGTCGCCGCCGACCAGTGCGCGTTGAGGCCGCTCGGATTGGGCAGCGCCCAGACCCGGGTGGAGCCGATCACGCGCCGCTGCGGCCCGATCGCGGCCTTCGGCTCGCCGAACGCCGTGCGGTACGCGGTGACGCCGACGACCGCCAGCCACCGGGGCGCGAGCCGCTCCACCTTCGCCGACAGGATCCGCCCGCCCTCGACGTACTCCTCGCGGCTCAGCTCGTCGGCCCGGGCGCTCGCCCGCGCCACGACGTTCGTGATCCCGAGGCCGTACGCCAGGAGCTCGTCCTGCTCGTCCGGCCGCAGCTGCCGCGGGGTGAAGCCGGACAGGTGCAGCACCGGCCAGAAGCGGTTGCCCGGCCGGGCGAAGTGGTGGCCGGTCGCCGCCGTCATCAGACCCGGGTTGATCCCGCAGAAGAGAACGGAAAGGCCGCCCGCGGCCACGTCGGGGACGACGCGGTCGCGGGCGGCCTCCAGCTCCTGCTGGGTGAACCGGGGGGTCCGGGTCAGAGGATCGCCCCGGGGGCGTAGGCGGCGGCCTCCGGGTGCTGCTTGAGGATCTCCTCGATCCGGGAGACGACGGCCGCGACCTGGTCGGCGGCCGCGCCCGTGAAGGACAGCTTGTCGGCCATCAGCTCGTCGAGCTGCGCGCGGTCCAGCGGGATCCGCTCGTCGGCGGCCAGCTTGTCGAGGAGCTCGTTGCGCTCGGCGCCCTGCTCGCGCATGGCGAGGGCGGAGGCGACGGCGTTCTCCTTGATGGCCTCGTGGGCGACCTCGCGGCCCACGCCGGCGCGCACGGCGCCCATGAGGACCTTGGTGGTCGCGAGGAACGGCAGGTACCGGTCCAGCTCGCGGGAGACGACGGCCGGGAAGGCGCCGAACTCGTCGAGGACGGTCAGGAAGGTCTCCAGGAGGCCGTCCAGGGCGAAGAAGGCGTCCGGCAGCGCGACGCGGCGGACCACGGAGCAGGAGACGTCGCCCTCGTTCCACTGGTCGCCGGCCAGCTCGCCGGTCATCGACGCGTAGCCGCGCAGGATGACCATGAGGCCGTTCACGCGCTCGCAGGAGCGGGTGTTCATCTTGTGCGGCATCGCCGAGGAGCCGACCTGGCCGGGCTTGAAGCCCTCGGTGACCAGCTCGTGGCCCGCCATCAGGCGGATCGTCTTGGCGATCGACGACGGGGCGGCGGCCAGCTGCACCAGCGAGGTCACCACGTCGTAGTCGAGCGAGCGCGGGTAGACCTGGCCGACCGAGGTGAAGGCGTGCGCGAAGCCGAGGTGACCGGCGATCCGCCGCTCCAGGTCGGCCAGCTTGCCGGCGTCGCCGCCGAGCAGGTCCAGCATGTCCTGCGCGGTGCCGACCGGGCCCTTGATGCCGCGCAGCGGGTAGCGGCCGAGCAGCTCCTCCAGGCGGGCGTAGGCCACGAGCAGCTCGTCCGCGGCCGTCGCGAAACGCTTGCCGAGGGTGGTGGCCTGGGCGGCGACGTTGTGCGAGCGGCCGGCCATGACCAGCTCCGCGTACTCGGCGGACAGCTTGCCGAGACGGGCCAGGACGGCGACCGTGCGGTCCCGCATCAGCTCCAGGGAGAGCCGGATCTGCAGCTGCTCGACGTTCTCGGTGAGGTCGCGCGAGGTCATGCCCTTGTGGACGTGCTCGTGACCGGCGAGGGCGTTGAACTCCTCGATCCGTGCCTTCACGTCGTGGCGGGTGACCTTCTCGCGCTCGGCGATGGAGCCGAGGTCGACCTGCTCGAGAACGCGCTCGTAGTCGGCGAGGGCGGCGTCCGGAACCTCGATCCCGAGGTCCTTCTGCGCGCGGAGCACGGCGAGCCACAGCCGGCGCTCCAGCTTCACCTTCTGCTCGGGGGACCAGAGGACGGCGAGCTCCGCGGAGGCGTAGCGGCCGGCCAGAACATTGGGGATACGGGGCTTCGCAGTCACAGCAGTCACGTGGACAGATTCTACTGGCGGTTTCTGCAGGCCAGCGCCACGGTCCGATGTGGAGCTTGCTACGAGACGCAGCTCACGCGCGCGTGGCCCCCGGGTCCGTCACGGCGACGGCCGGAGCGGCGTACGGCAGCAGCTCGGGCCGCTTGGGCGCCCGGCCGTCACCGGAGGAGCGGCCCGTCAGCCGGCGCCCGATCCACGGGCCCAGGTGCTCCCGGGCGAACCGCGCGTCCGCCAGCCGGCGGCTCGTCCAGCCCGGCCGCGCCGACGGGGGCAGCGGGGTCCGCCACTCGTCCTCCGGCGGCAGGCCGAGGGTCTGCCACACGGCCTCGGCCACCCGCCGGTGGCCCTCGGCGGTCAGGTGGAGCCGGTCCACGTCCCACATCCGGGGGTCGCCGAGGGAGGGGGCGCCGTAGAGGTCGACGACCAGCGCGCCGTGCCGGTCGGCGAGGGCGTCGATGTGCGCGAACAGCTCCTCCATCCGGGGCCGGAAGCGCTCCATGACCGGGCCGTTGCGGCCGGGGCTGCGCATGAGGACCAGCTGCCCGCAGGCCGGTGTGAGGCGTTCCACTGCCTCGGTCAGCAGGTCCCGCACGCGCACCATGTCGACCTTGGGCCGCAGGGTGTCGTTGAGCCCGCCGACGAGGGTCACCACATCGGCCTGCATCGTTGCGGCCAGGCCGACTTGCTCCTCGACGATCTGTCCGATGAGCTTCCCGCGCACGGCGAGATTGGCGTAGCGGAAGTCGGCCGAGCGGGCGGCCAGCCGGCCCGCGAGGACGTCGGCCCACCCCCGGTACGAGCCGTCCGGCTTCAGGTCCGACATACCCTCGGTGAAACTGTCGCCGAGGGCGACGAGACTGTTGTACGTGGCATTGATCTCCATGACGGAGCGATCATACCGTGCGGTATGCGCGGGATGCCGTTGGAGACCCGGGAGGGGAAACCCCATGAGCGAGACGCTGTCGGCCGCGCTGGCCGAGGCCCTGGCCGAACTGGTGGCGGCGGTCGAGACCGCCGAGGACGAGGCCGTCGACCCGGGCACGGCGACGACGTGGCTGGAGTCCACGGCCCGCACCCTCTCCGGCCTCCCGCCGGCCGACCGCCGCGCCCTCGACGGCCTCGTCCGGCGGGCCGCGCTCCGCCGCCCCGAAGGCGCCCGCCGTGACGCCCTGCTCCGCCTCCCGGCCCGGATCGCCGACGCCCCGGCGACGGGCGCGACCGTGACGCGTACCGCCGCGACGAGCACGACCGTGACGGCCGCGACGCACACCGCCACCGCCGATCCCGTGGTGCCCGGCCCCCGCGCGCCGCTGGCCCACGCCACCACCCCCGCAGCCCATGCCGCGGTGTGCGACGCGGTCGCCGCGCGCGTGCGGCGCTTCGCCGCCGTCGTCGCGGACGCCGACCCGGCGACCCCGGTCCCCACCTGCCCCGGCTGGACCCTCGCGGACCTCACCCGGCACCTCGGGGCCCTGCACCGCTGGACCGACCTCCTCGTACGCACCCGGGCCGCGGTCCGCGTCCACGTCGCCGACGTCCCGCTCGACCTGCCGGCGGACCCCGCCGCGTACGCGGGGTGGCTCGCCGACGGCGCCGAGCGGGTCCTCGAGACCCTGCGCGCCACCGATCCGGACCTGCCGGTCTGGTCCCCGGGCGCCGACCCGCACGTCCGGACCTACCCGCGGCGCCTGCTCGACGAGGCGGTCGTCCACCTCGCCGACGCCGAGATCGCGCTCGACGGCGCCGCCGCACCGCTCGACCCCGCGACGGCGGAGGCCGCGATCGACCGGTTCCTCGCCGACGCCCCCTACGTCCCCTGGATCGCCGAACCCGTCGCCCACCTGGACCGGGAGGGCGCCGTCCTGCGGTTCACCGCCCGCGACAGCGGCTCCGTGCGGAACCTGACCCTCGGCGGCGGCGGGTTCACCTGGACGCGGGAGGACGGGGCCGCAGCGCCGACCACCGCGGTCGAGGCGGACGCCGGGGAGCTGCTGCTGCTCCTGCACCGCCGGTACGCGGCCGAGGACCCGCGCTTCACCCGCACCGGCGACCGGGACCTGCTCGACGACTGGCTCGCCGCCACCGCGCTCTGACACGCCCGAGGGGCCCCGGGATCGATCCCGGGGCCCCTCGTCGTCCGCGGGGTGCGGTCACGGCGCCGCGGGGCGCCCCACCAGCTCGCGCAGCACGTCCTCCATCGTGACGAGGCCGGCCGGCTTGTCGTCCTCGTCGAGCACGGCCGCCAGATGGGTCCGGCTGCGGCGCATCGCGGTCAGGACGTCGTCCAGCGGGGTGGCGGCCCGGACCCGGGCGATCGGCCGCAGGGCCGTCACCGGGAACGGGACGTCGCGCGGGGAGACGTCCAGCGCGTCCTTGACGTGCAGGTAGCCGAGGATCCGGCGCTCGGAGTCCACCACGGGGAAGCGGGAGAAGCCCGTCCGCGCGGCCAGCGCCTCCAGCTCCTCGGCCGTGGTGCCGACCCGCGCGTACACGACCTTGGCCGCCGGCATCACGACGTCCCGGACGGGACGGCGGCCCAGCTCCAGGGCGTCGTGCAGCCGCTCGGCGGCCCGGTCGTCGAGGAGTCCCGCGTGGCCCGCGTCGGTCACGAGTCTGGCCAGCTCGTCGTCCGAGAACGTCGCCGCCACCTCGTCCTTGACCTCCACGCGCATCAGCTTCAGCAGCGTGTTGGCGAACGCGTTGATCGTGAAGATCACCGGGCGCAGCGCCCGCGCGAGCGTCACCAGCGGCGGGCCCAGCAGCAGCGCGGAGCGGGTCGGCTCGGCGAGCGCGATGTTCTTCGGGACCATCTCGCCGAGCAGCATGTGCAGGTACGTCGCGACCGACAGGGCGATCACGAACGAGATCGGGTGCACCAGGCCGTGCGGCACGCCGAGCGCGTCGAAGACCGGTTCGAGCAGGTGTGCGATGGCCGGTTCGGCGACGATGCCGAGCACCAGGGTGCAGAGCGTGATGCCGAGCTGCGCGGCGGCCAGCATCGCGGAGACGTGCTCAAGGCCCCAGACGACGCTGCGCGCCCTGCGGTCCCCGTTCTCGGCCAGCGGCTCGATCTGACTGCGGCGGACCGAGATCAGGGCGAACTCGGCGCCGACGAAGAAGGCGTTGACGACCAGCGTGAGCAGACCGATCAACAGCTGGACGGCGGTCATCGGCGGGCCTCCCCGGTCTCGTCCCCGGTCTCGTCCGCCGGGTCATGGGCGGGCGCGTGCATCAGGACGCGCGCGGCGCGGCGGCCCGAGGCGTCGACGACGTCGAGGCGCCAGCCGGCCAGCTCCACGGTGTCGCCGACCGCGGGGATGCGGCCCAGCTCGGTGGCGAGGACGCCCGCGAGGGTCTCGTACGGTCCGTCCGGCAGGCGGAGGCCGATCGCCTCCATCTGGTCCGTGCGGGCGGCGCCGTCCGCGGACCAGAGCTCGCGCCCGTCCGCGTCCTCGCCCGCCCGCGCCAGGTCCGGCGTCTCGTGCGGGTCGTGCTCGTCGCGGACCTCGCCGACGACCTCCTCGACGATGTCCTCCAGGGTGACGACGCCGGCCGTGCCGCCGTACTCGTCGATGACGACGGCCATCGTCTGCTTGCCCGACAGCCGGTCGAGGAGGCGGTCCACCGTCAGGGTCTCGGGGACCAGCAGCGGCTCGCGCAGCATCTCGCCGATGCGGCGGCGGGGCCGTTCGTCGGCCGGTATGGCGAGCACGTCCTTGATGTGCGCGATGCCGACGACCGAGTCGAGGCTGCCGCGGTAGACCGGGAAGCGGGACAGGCCCGTCGCCCGGGTCGCGTTCGCCACGTCCTCGGCGGTGGCCTGCACCTCCAGGGCGGTGACCTGGACGCGGGGCGTCATCACGTTCTCCGCGGTCAGCTCGGCCAGGTTGAGCGTACGGACGAACAGCTCGGCCGTGTCCGCCTCCAGCGCGCCCTCCTTGGCGGAGTGCCGGGCGAGCGCCACCAGCTCCTGCGGGGAGCGGGCGGAGGCCAGCTCCTCGGTCGGCTCCATGCCGAGGCGGTGCAGGATGCGATTGGCGGTGTTGTTGAGGTGACTGATCAGCGGCTTGAACGCGGCCGTGAAGACCCGCTGCGGGGTGGCGACCACCTTCGCGACGGCGAGGGGCGAGGAGATCGCCCAGTTCTTCGGGACCAGCTCGCCGACGACCATCAGGACGACGGTCGACAGGGCCGTGCCCAGGACGAGGGCCACCGACGAGGCGACGGTGGGGGAGAGGCCGAGGGCCTCGATCGGGCCGCGGATCAGCTTCGCGATCGACGGCTCGGCGAGCATGCCGACCACCAGGTTGGTCACGGTGATGCCCAGCTGGGCGCCGGAGAGCTGGAAGGTCAGCGACCGCACGGCCTTCAGGGCGCTGCCCGCCCCGCGTTCGCCGCGCTCCGCGGCGGCCTCGAGCTCGCCGCGCTCGACGGTCGTGAGCGAGAACTCGGCCGCGACGAAGGCGCCGCACGCGAGGGAGAGAAGGAGCGCCAGGAGGAGCAGGAGCACTTCGGTCATCGGTTCACCTCCGTCCCATGATCAGTCAGCGGGAGAAGGATCGCTCGATGTCGGCCGTCGAAGCCGGAGCTGTCGGAACCAGTGCTACTGGGAGGCTCGCCCATGGGCGGACGCTCACACCTTTCGGTCGTGGGGATGAGCCACCATGGTAAAGGACGGGCAAAGCGAGGAGGTGATCGCCCCCGCCCGCAGACCCCGGATGTGGTGGTGATCACCCGTGGGACACGGTGCTGCTCACCTCCCCCGGGCCGTCCCGGGCAAACCCGGAACGGCGCGGCGAATCGCGTCCGGCGGGGGCCCGGACTCACCCGTTCAGCGGCTTCACCCAGCGCCGCCAGCGCTCCTCGCGTCCGTACCCCGCGGCCGTCCACAGCCGCTGCCCCGACGCGTTCGCCTCCAGGACCATCGCGTCCGCGCGCCGGCCGCCGAGCGCGACGAAGCGTTCCTCCGCCGCCCGCAGCAGCGCGGTGGAGATCCCCCGCCTGCGGTGCGAGGGCAGGACGGCGAGCCGGTAGAGGGACGCGCGCCAGCCGTCCCAGCCGGCGATCACCGACCCCACGATCCGTCCGTCGGCCACGGCCAGGATCAGGGCCTCGGGGTCGCGCTCGACGAGCCGGTTCACCCCGTGCGTGTCGTCCGAGATCGAGGTCCCCTCGGCCGACTCCTTCCAGAAGGCCAGGACGTCTTCGGCGTCGGCGGCGGTGGCGGCACGTATCTGAAGATCGATCATGGCGCGATCCCACCACGGCCGGCCGCGGCGGTGCCACGGAGTTCCGCAGGACGGACGGCGGCCGCGCGGAGGCCCTCGGCAGACGCCCCCTAGATCCTGGCCGTGCCCAGGAAGCAGGGCGAGGACGGCAGGCGCGGGCCGTTCTCCGGCAGGTCGAAGGAGCGGGACGTCACCACGGTGAGACCGGCCGCCGCGAGTGCGGCGAGCGGGTCGCGGGAGGTGTGGCAGCCGCCGAACAGCAGAGGCCACACCGTGCGGTCGAGGCCCCGCTGCACGCGCGCGAGACCGGGGGAGTCCGCCGCCCCGTGCTCCAGGAAGCGCAGCCCGCCGCCGGGGCGCACCACCCGGCGCACCTCCGCGAGGGCCCGCGGCACGCTGCGTACCGTGCACAGCACCAGCGAGACGACGGCCGCGTCGAAGGAGGCGTCCTCCGCCGGCAGGTCCTCGGCCGTGCCCTTCCGCACGGTCACCGGGACCGGCGCCCGCCGTGCGGCCTCCGCGGCGAGCCCGCGCAGATGGTCCTCCGGCTCGACGGCGACGACCTCGGTGACGCCGGCCGGGTAGTGCGCGAAGTTCAGCCCGTTGCCGGCGCCGATCTCGACCACCCGGCCGGCGAGCCCGGAGAGCAGTTCCGCGCGCAGGGCGCCGACCCCGCCGTGCACGTCGGCCGACACGCTCACGCGCGCGTAGAACCGGGCGAAGAGGGGGTGATGGACGCGGGGTGCCCGGCTCCCGGGCCGCGGCGGGGTCACCGTGCGCCCCTCATCCGGTCACGAAGCAGAACTCGTTGCCCTCCGGGTCCCGCATGACCTGGAAGGAGCCCTGCTCGTCGGTGACGAGTCCGCCGACCCTGACCGCGCCGGCCGCGAGGGCCTCGTCGGCGGCGCGCTCGGGGTCCTCGACCTCCAGGTCGAGGTGGAGCCGGTTCTTCGCCGCCTTGCCCTCGGGAACCCGCTGGAAGGCGATCCGGACGAACTCCGGCGGATCGACGTACGACCAGTCCTCGCCGCGGTCGACGGGGTCCCCGCCGAGGAGCCCGGACCAGAACCGGACGAGTGCGGCCGGACCGGCACAGTCGAAGACGATCTCCTGAACGTGAGCGCGCATGGCCCCAGCCTACGGATCGACCGCGGCCGGGGCCGTGCGGACGTCAGACTCCGACGGTTCCGGCGAACGCCTCCGCGTCCCAGCGGCCGCCGAGCGCGGGCGCGAGCCAGTCGCCCGCCGCCGCCCGGAAGCGGGCCGGGGCGAGCGACCCCGAGCCCTCCGGCACGGCCCCCAGCAGGGGCGCCCGCGCCGACCGGGGCAGATCGGCGAGGTTGCACCGCGCCGCGAGGTCGGGCGCGTCCGGCCAGCTGCCGACGACGACGCCCAGCTGCTCGATGCCGCGCGCCCGCAGGGCCTCGCCCGTCAGCGTGGTGGAGTTGAGGGTCCCGAGACCGGCCGGGACCACGACCAGGACCGGGGCGTCGAGGAGCGCGGCCACGTCGGCGAGCGTGCCGCCCTCCTCGTCGAAGCGGACCAGGAGGCCGCCGGCCCCCTCCACGAGCACCAGGTCGTGCTCGGCGGCGAGCTTCCGGGCGGCCTCGGCGACCTCGGCGGGCCCGACCGGGGCGAGCCCCGACCGCCGGGCGGCCGTGTCCGGGGCCAGCGGCTCCGGGAAGCGGGCCAGCTCGGCGGAGGTCACGGCGCCGGAGAGCCGGACGACCTCGTCCGCGTCGCCCCGCTCGTCCGGGCCGAGGCCCGTCTGGGCGGGCTTCAGGACGGCGACCGACCGTCCCGCCGCGGTCGCCACGGCGGCCACCGCCGCCGTGACCACGGTCTTGCCGATCTCCGTCCCCGTACCGCTGACGACGATGATTCCCACTGCTGTCCCGTTCCTTCCGTTCACCCTGACCGGCTCGCTCCGACCGGCCCGTTCCGCGCGGGCCGGTCAGCCGGCCGCCGCGGCCGCGCGGACCGCCCTGCAGATCCTGGCCAGGTCCTCGTCCCCGGTCACGTACGGCGGCATCGTGTAGACGAGGTCCCGGAACGGGCGCAGCCACACGCCCTCCCGGACCGCCGCGCGCGTGGCCGCCTCCATGTCGACCGGGTGGTCGAGCTGGACGACGCCGATCGCGCCGAGCACCCGCACCTCGCGGACGCCCGGCAGGTCGGCCGCCGGCGCGAGGCCGGTCCGCAGCCCGGTCTCGATCCGCTTGACCTCGACCTCCCAGTCCTGGGAGAGCAGCAGGTCGAGCGAGGCGAGGGCCACGGCCGAGGCGAGCGGGTTGCCCATGAAGGTCGGCCCGTGCGCCAGGATCGGCACCTCGCCCCGTGAGATCCCGTCGGCGACCCGGCTCGTGCAGAGCGTGGCCGCCATCGACAGGTAGCCGCCGGTCATCGCCTTGCCGACGCACATCACGTCGGGGGAGACGCCCGCCTGGTCGGCGGCGAACAGCCGGCCCGTGCGGCCGAACCCGGTCGCGATCTCGTCGAAGACGAGCAGGACGTCGTGCGCGTCGCACGCCTCGCGCAGCACCCGCAGGTACGCCGGGTCGTGGAAGCGCATCCCGCCCGCGCCCTGCACCACCGGCTCCACCACCACGGCGGCCAGCTCGTGCGCGTGGCGCCCGATCTCGGCCCGCAGCAGCTCGGCGTACGACTCCTCGAAGGCGGCCGGCGGCGCGTCCACGAAGACCTGCCGCTGGAGGACGCCGGTCCACAGCTCGTGCATGCCGCCCTGCGGGTCGCAGACCGACATCGGCTGCCAGGTGTCCCCGTGGTAGCCGCCGCGCCAGGTCAGTAGCCGCTGCTTCTCGGGGCGGCCGAGGGAACGCCAGTACTGCAGGCACATCTTGGCCGCCACCTCGACGGAGACGGAGCCCGAGTCGCTCAGGAAGACGTGCCGCAGCGGCTCGGGCGTGATCTCGACGAGCCGGGCGGCGAGCCGGACGGCGGGCTCGTGGGTGAGCCCGCCGAACATGACGTGGCTCATCCGGTCCAGCTGTCCGCGGACCGCCTCGTTGAGCACGGGGTGGTTGTAGCCGTGGATCGCCGACCACCACGAGGACATGCCGTCGACCAACTCGTCCTGGCCCTCGGCGGGTTCGGCGAGCCGGAGGCGCACACCCGAGGCGGACGCGACGACCAGCGGCTCCGCACGGCCCGGCATGGGGCCGTACGGATGCCAGACGTGCGCCCGGTCCAGGGCGAGCAGTTCGTCGTTACGCATTCGGCGCCAGGTCCGTGCCGGCACCCCGGCGGCGCACGGCCACCAGATCGGGCCGGGCACCGTTGGTGGGGGCCTCCGTCTCCGCCCCGGCCGCGGGGGCCTGGGCGGGCTCGGCGGCGTGGCCGCCGCAGGGACCGCAGCCGCCGCCGGCGTGCCCGCCGCAGCCCGCGTCGCCGTCGGCCTGCGCCTGCGCACCGCAGCCGCCGGCCCCGGCCGGAGCGTGCGAGCCGCAGCTGCCACCCGCCGCGGCGAGCGCGTCCGCGCGGTGCGCCGGCAGCGTCGTGGTGCCCGCGCCCTCGACCTCGAAACCGGCGTCCGCGATCATGTCGAGGTCGGCCTGGCCGGCCTGGCCCTCGCTCGTCAGGTAGTCGCCGAGGAAGATCGAGTTCGCGATGTTCAGCGCCAGCGGCTGCATCGAACGCAGGTGCACCTCACGGCCGCCCGCGATCCGCACCTCCACGTCGGGGCAGACGAACCGGACCATCGCGAGGATCCGCAGGCAGCGCTGCGGGGTGAGGTTCCACTCCTTGGCGAGCGGGGTCCCCTCGAAGGGGATGAGGAAGTTGACCGGCACCGAGTCCGAGTCCAGCTCGCGCAGCGCGTAGACGACGTCGACCAGGTCCTCGTCGGTCTCGCCCATGCCCGCGATCAGGCCCGAGCACGCCGACAGACCGGCGGCGTGCGCCTTCTGCACGGTGTCCACCCGGTCCGCGTACGTGTGGGTCTTGGTGATGCCCTCGTACGTCGCCTCGGACGTGTTCAGGTTGTGGTTGTACGCGTCGGCGCCGGCCTCCCGCAGCCGCTCCGCCTGGCCGTCCGAGAGCAGACCGAGACAGGCGCACACCTCGACGCCCTCGTTCTGCTCCTTGATCGCCTCGATGGTCCTGCCGACGCGCTCCACGTCCCGGTCCGTCGGACCGCGGCCGCTCGCCACCAGGCAGACCCGCTTGGCGCCGCCCGCGACACCCGCGGCCGCGGCCTGCGAGGCCTCGTCCGGCTTGAGCCAGGTGTACTTGAGAATCTCGGCCTTGGAGCCGAGGCGCTGCGAGCAGTACGAGCAGTCCTCGGGACAGAGCCCGGACTTCAGGTTGACCAGATAGTTGAGCTTCACCCGGCGGCCGAACCACTGGCGGCGCACCTTGCCGGCCGCGGCCACCACATCGAGCAGTTCGTCGTCGGACGTCGCCAGCACGGCGAGCGCTTCTTCACGGGTCGGCAGCTCGCGCCGCAGCCCCTTCTCCACCAGCGTGTTCAGCAGGTCCATAACCGCTGATCCTTGCCTACCGCCCACCCCCGGGCCAAGGAGGAACCGAACAAACGCCCCCGATCGGGGTGTGTGGATGACCACATCCCGACCCCGGCTCCCTCCGGCTAGTGTCTGTGCGCTGCCTACAAAAGGATCGCCGCATGCCACAGGCCGACGACGCACGGGCCGCGGGCCCGCGCCGTACCGCGTTCGACTGGACCGACGCCGAGGCGCGCCGCCGGGCGGAAGCCGGTCTCGTCCGGACGCTGCGGCCCCGGGCGGCCGAGTCGGACCTCCTCGACCTGGCGAGCAACGACTACCTCGGCCTCACCCGCCGGCCCGAGGTCACCGAGGCGGCCGCCGAGGCGGCACGGCGCTGGGGCGCCGGCTCCACCGGTTCGCGCCTCGTCACCGGCACCACCCGGCTGCACGCGCGCCTGGAGCGCGAACTCGCCGACTTCTGCGGCTTCGAGGCCGCCCTCGTCTTCTCCTCCGGCTACACGGCCAACCTCGCGGCGCTGACCGCGCTCGGCGGCCGGGACTCCCTCGTCGTCTCCGACGCCGCCAACCACGCCTCGATCGTCGACGGCTGCCGACTCGCGCGCGCCGAGACCGCCGTCGTCCCGCACGCCGACCCCGAGGCCGTACGCAAGACCCTGGACGCGCACCCCGGGCGCCGCGCCCTGGTCGTCAGCGACTCCGTGTTCTCCGTCGACGGCGACAGGGCGCCGCTGACGGAACTGGCCGCGGCCTGCCGCGCGCACGGCGCCGGTCTCGTGGTGGACGACGCCCACGGCTTCGGCGTCCTCGGCGACGGCGGCCGGGGCGCCCTGCACGAGGCGGGTCTGGCGGGCGCCGAGGATGTCGTCGCCACCCTCACCCTTTCCAAGTCCCTGGGCAGCCAGGGCGGCGCCGTCCTCGGGCCCGCCCGGGTCGTCGAGCACCTGGTGAACGCCGCCCGCACCTTCATCTTCGACACCGGGCTCGCCCCCGCCGCCGCGGGCGGCGCGCTCGCGGCCCTGCGGCGGATCGCCGCGGAGCCGGGGCTCGCCGAGCGGGCCAGGACGGTGGCGACCGTCCTGCACCGGCGGCTGACCGACGCCGGCCTCACCGCGGCCCGGCCCGACGCGGCCGTCGTCTCGGTCCGGGCCCCCTCTCCGGAGGCGGCGCTCGCCTGGGCCGCGGACTGCCGCGACCAGGGGCTGGCGGTCGGCTGCTTCCGGCCGCCCTCGGTGCCCGACGGCATCTCGCGGCTGCGCCTGACGGCCCGGGCCGACCTGACCGACGCGCAGATCGAGCGCGCGGTGGAGACGATCCTGCGGACGGCGCCCGTCGGGTGAGGCGCCGCCGGTCCGGGCGGGCGGCTGCCGGCCGCGGTGACCGCTGCCCAAGCGCGTTCCGGGGTCGTGGAGTTCACCGCTTCGGGCGACAGACAGGGACATATCTTGGTGGAACCCCGCCCGGGGCGGCACGATCGGTGGCACTCTGACGCGTAGTGCAATCCGGGACGATGTGCCCGGCGGGAAAGGGACAGCGTCGCATGGCAGATCATCAGGAAGCATCCGTCACGCTGCCGAGCGAACCCGCCTCGGTCCCCACGGCCCGGCGGTACGTCGCGGACGTCCTGACCGGCTGGGGACTCGACGACGCCGCGGACACCGCCGACGCGATCCGCCTGATCGTCTCGGAACTGGCCACCAACGCCGTCGTCCACACCTTCGGCCTTTCGCCGACGTTCACCGTCGACATCAGGCTGGTGCGCGAGGAGGTCCTCCACATCGGGGTGACCGACAGCCATCCCCGCCGGCCCCGCCGCCTCCCGGCGGCGGTCCAGCAGGACAACGGCCGCGGTCTGGTCATCATCCGCTCGCTCGCGGCCGCGGCGGGCGGCCGGTTCTCCGTCACGCCGACGGACGACGGCGGCAAGACGGTCTGGATCACCCTCCCCTGGGCGGCCGCTCCCGTGCCGATCCGCTGACCCCGCCCCCGCGGGGACCGCCGGCCACCGGGACAGGGCGGCCGCGCGGTCGCGCGGGGGAGGGGAGGCGGTGGCGCGGGTGCGGCCGTCCGGGTGAGCCCGCTCCGGCGGTGCCGCCGGGGAGCCGGTCGTCGGGGAAGGGCTCCGGAGGGGACGCCGGGGGCCGCGGTCCGGGCGGAGAGCGGGGCGGCGCCACCCCGCCGCTCAGGCCGGTCCGAGGGGCCGCGTCAGCGGCCGGGGGCCGTCATCGGACGCGGCCGTAGTAGACCTTCGACGACCAGATCTTGTCGAGCTTCACCCACGAGCCCGTCTTGGGCGAGTGCCAGATCTTGCCCGCGCCGGCGTAGATGCCGACGTGGTAGACCCTTCCACCGGAGTGGAAGAAGACCAGGTCCCCCTGTTGTCTGCTGGACGCGGCGATGTGCCGGGTCTTGTTGTACTGCTGCTGCGCGGTGCGGGGCAGCGACTTGCCCGCCTTCTTGTACGCGTAGAGCGTCAGGCCGGAGCAGTCGAACCGGGTGGGTCCACTGGCTCCGTACCGGTACGGGGCTCCCTTCTTGGACTGGGCGACGCTGAGTGCCTTGTACGCGTGTGAGGTGGCTGCCTGGGCCTCCGGCGCCGCTCCTGGGGCGAGCAGCGTGCCGCCGACGGCGGCGAGGGTGAGAGCCGAGACGGCTCCGGCCCGGGACAGCAGGGACGGGACGTGCATCTGCGCAGTCATGCGCAACCCTTCGTCAGCCGCCTGCGAAGGATGACCTGTCGGGTTCGGGCTGGCGAAGATGCCCGGCCGCGGCTGCGGCTTCACCCCAAGGGGCGGCCTCGCTGCCGGAACAGCGCGTACGCCCCGCAAAAATCGGGTCCTCCACTCCTGCCGATCCACTCCTGCCGACCAGACGTCCGGGACAGCGGCAGGACTCGGCGTCCGCCCGGACCGCCCCGCCGCGGCGGCGGGGGCTTGTCGTCGTCAGGGATCTTGACCCACGACATGGGCGAAAACCGAGCTGAAACGGCGATATGTGAGGCTCCTCACGACTGATCCATTCAGGTGGACAGGCAGCCTTTGTGATCTTCCGAGGTTTGGCCGACGAGCCCCGCACCAGCGATGGAACGTTCGATTCCGCCAGATGTGTACACCTGTTGCGCAACTCTCCCGACGCATGTGTCGACTCGTCGACTACGCCGAACGAGCGAGGGAATCTGCGGCGCACGTCGGCCGTCCGGCCCTCGACACGACACGCCGGTATGTCAACTCGCTCGGGTCTGCGGCACGGTGACCCGGCCCGTCCTCCGCTCGCCGTCCAACACCCGCAGGGCACGCGCCAATGTGTCCGCGTGCACCTCGTTCTCGCCCCGCATGTGCATGAGCGTCAGGGCGGCGCGCAACGCCTCCACTCGTCCCACCAGGGCTTGTGCCGCGCGCAGGGCTCCATAGGTATGCGAACCCCTGGATGGGTTGATCTTCCCCAGGAGGTCCACGACTTCGAGGTAGGCGTCGACGAACTCGCCCTCGGCCCGGGTCAGGGCGGGCAGCGGCGGAAGCTCAGGGACCACCGCGCGCTCACCGCGCCGCGCCGCCGGCGGGCGCCCGCCGGCGGCTCACGAGGTGGTCGGCGAGTCCGTACGCGACCGCCGCGGGCGCGTCCAGGACCGTCGTGCGGTCGAGGTCGGCGTCGATCCGCTCCCGCTCCTGCCCGGTGTGTTCGGTGAGCATCGCGGCCACCAGCGCGCGCTGCCGCAGCAGTTCGCGCGCGTGGACGTCCAGATCGCTCGGCTGCCCCCGCATCGGCTCGTCCAGCGCGGGCTGTTCGAGCGTGACCCGGGCGCCGGGCAGGACCATGCGCTTGCCGGGGGTGCCCGCGGCGAGGAGCACCGCCGCGGTGGACTCGGCCCGGCCCAGGCAGGTCGTCTCCACGTCGCAGTGGAGCGAGCCCATCGTGTCGTGGATCGCCGTCATCGCGTGGACCGCTCCGCCGGGCGAGTTGATGTACAGGGCGATGTCCTGGCCGGGGGCCGCGTGATCCAGGTACAGCAGCTGCGCGATGACGTCGTCGGCCGAGGTCTCGTCGATCGGCGAGCCGAGGAGGACGATCCGCGATTCCAGGAGCTTGGAGTACGGGTCGAGGGTGCGGGTTCCGAAGCCGGTCCGCTCCGTGAACGAGGGCAGGACGTGTCGGGCGTCCATGTCGGGCACCTCCATCGGTAAAAAATGTACAGGACGTACAGGCCGTAAGATGAGGAGCATGACCTACGAGATCCCGGTGACGCAAGCCCGGGCCGAGCTCGCCGACCTCATCAACCGCGTCGTCTACGGCGGGGAGCGCGTCGTCGTCACCCGCCACGGCAAGCCGCTGGTCGCCCTCGTCTCCGCGGCTGACCTGGCCGAACTCGAAGCGGCCGAGAAGCCCGCCGACGAGCAGGTCGTCAGCTCCCTCTCCCGCCTCCACCCGGTCGACTCCGCTCCCGGCGAACAGGGACGCTTCGGCATCGCCGCGCACCACCGCGACCCCGGCACGCCCTGACCCGGGTCACGGGAAAGCGGGGGGGGGGGGGGCAGGAGGTTGGGGGGCGGAGCTCTGTGGGGGGGGGGGGTACGATT
>NZ_JBVJMN010000053.1:49435-62209 GCF_055584185.1 Streptomyces sp. NPDC104202
CCACACACCACCCACCCCCGCGCCCCTCGTATGGGAGTGGCGGCGGAGCCCGCCCCCCCCCCCCCCCCTCCCCCCCCCCCCCCCGCTCGGGGGCGGGAGCGTTCAGCCCGCGAGCACGGGCGCGGGCGCCGTCACGGCAGGCGTCTCCGCCGCCCGGTGGCGACGGCCGCCGAAGACGGTGAGGGCCAGGCCCGCGGCCGCCCAGAGGGAGAGGACGAGGATCGGCCGTCCGGCCGCCGCCCCGTCGAAGGCCGACACCGAGCGGAGGGCGGAGCCCGCGGCGCCCGGCGGCAGCCACTGCCCCAGCGCGCCGATGCCGGAGGGCAGCATCTCGGGCGCGCTCGTCACTCCCGAGAAGGCGTTGCCGACCAGGATCGTCAGGACGGCCGCGAGTCCGAATCCGCGCGGGCCGAGCAGGGTGGCGAGGCCCGCGAAGGCCGCACCGATCGCCAGGACGGTCAGGCCCAGCACCCCGGCCTCCGTCCACCAGTCGCCGGTCAGCACACCGAGCCAGCTGTCGGCGAGGGCGGCGCCCGTCACTCCCGCGAGCGCCGCCGCCCCGGTCAGGGCCGCGGCCGCGCGGGCTCCGCGCAGTCCCAGCAGGACCGTGACCGCGCCGGTCGCCGCCCCGGTCAGGGCGAGGGGCAGCAGGCTGGCGCCGAACGCCGCGCCCCTGGGGTCCGCCGCCGGCGCCGCGACCACGTCCGTGACCCTGACCGGCGTACCGGCGGGCGTCCGGGCGGTCACGGCCTCGCGCAGCAGCCCGGCCACCACCGGGCCCCCCGCTGAGGCGGTCAGCAGCTCCGTGCCGCCGGCGGTGACGACGACGGCGCCGTATACGTCGCGATGCTCGACGGCCGCGCGGGCGGCGCCGGCGTCCGGGTAGCGGTGCACCTCGAAGGCGCCCCCGTGCCCTTCGAGCCCCTTCTCCACGGCGGCGGCCGCGGCGGGCGGCCCGGCGACGCCGAGCGGCAGGTCGCGGGGGGCGAGCCGGGCGGCCGGCCAGGCGAAGACGGAGAGGGCCAGGGCCGCGACGACCGGTATCAGGACGAACACCGCGAGGGTCCTGCGCCCTGCGGGGTCCGAGGAGGCGGTGGCGGTGGGCATGGCGGTCTCGATTCAAAGAGAAGGATCGTTCGTTTTACGTCCGTCACTGTGCGCCGGAGCCCGGAGCTTGTCAAGAATGAACATTCGTTTTAGATTTCGGGCCATGGCTCGTGTCTCCCAGGAACACCTCGACGCCCGGCGGCGCCAGATCCTCGACGGCGCCGCCCGCTGCTTCGCGCGCACCGGCTTCCACGCCTCCTCCATGCAGGACGTGCTCGCCGAGGTGGGCCTGTCCGCCGGGGCGGTCTACCGCTACTTCCGCGGCAAGGAGGAACTGATCGCGGCGATCGCGTCGGAGGCGTTCGCCGCGATCCGGAGCGCCTTCGAGGAGGCGTCCCGCGCCACGCCGCCGCCCACCCCCGACGTCCTCCTCGGCGCGGTGCTGCGGCTCGTCCTGGAGGAGCGGATCGCCGGTGCCGACCGGCAGGACTTCGCGCGCCTGATCATCCAGGTGTGGACGGAGACGCTGCGCAACGAGGAGCTGGCCGGCGCCCTGGCCGAGGGGTACGACGGGATGCGGGCCGCCTGGACCGACCTGGTGGCCGCCTACCGGGAGAACGGCCTGATGGGCGCCGACGTCCCCGCCGACCACGTGGCCCGCACGCTCATCGCCACCGCCCAGGGGTTCATCGCCCAGCAGGCGCTGTTCGGCGACGTGAGCGTGGACGTCCTGGAGGACGGGCTGCGCGGACTCATGTCCATGTCCGCCTCCGTGGACGTCCGGCCGATCCGATGATCATGCGAACGCAAAGGCGCAGTTAACGAGCCGGAAAAACTTCCGCCCTAACGTGCAATGTCTCGCCGCGCACCGCATCCGGGCTGTTCAACAAGGTGTTGACGGTGGGTAGGGTCCGCAGCTGTCCGGGTGGCGTCCCGGTCGACGACTGTGAGGTGGAAGAGTGCAACTGAGCCCGCACGAGCAGGAGCGCCTGCTGGTCCATGTGGCGGCGGACGTGGCGGAGAAGCGGCGGGCCAGGGGGGTGCTGCTGAACCACCCGGAGGCCGTCGCGCTGCTGACCTCGCACATCCTGGAGGGGGCGAGGGACGGGAGGACCGTCGCGGAGCTGATGGCGTCGGGGCGGAAGGTGCTGACCCGGGCCGAGGTGATGGACGGGATCCCGGAGATGATCCACGACGTGCAGGTCGAGGCGACGTTCCCGGACGGCACGAAGCTGGTCACCGTCCACGACCCGATCGTCTGAGCGGGCGGCCGCCGATGATTCCCGGAGAGATCCTCCACGGGGAGGGACCCGTCGTCCTCAACGAGGGGCGCCCCGTCACCCGTCTGACCGTGCTGAACGCCGCCGACCGGCCCGTCCAGGTCGGTTCCCACTACCACTTCGCCGAGGTCAACCCCGGCCTGGAGTTCGACCGGCCCGCCGCGTACGGCCTGCGGCTGCACATCGCCGCGGGGACGGCCGTGCGCTTCGAGCCCGGCATCCCCGTCGACGTCGAGCTCGTGCCCCTGGCCGGCCGCCGGGTCGTGCCGGGCCTGCGTGGCGCCGTCGCCGGATCCCTGGAACCGGCTCCCGCCCCCGCGGCGGAGCCGGACGCGAACGGAGCCTCCCGTGCCTGAACTGCATCGCGCCGTGTACGCCGACCTGTTCGGCCCGACGGCCGGCGACCGCATCCGCCTGGCCGACACCGATCTGCTCGTCGAGATCGAGGAGGACCGCTGCGGCGGTCCGGGCCGGGCGGGGGAGGAGGCCGTGTTCGGCGGCGGCAAGGTCGTCCGGGAGTCGATGGGCCAGGCCCGGACCACCCGGGCCGAGGGGGCACCGGACACGGTGATCACCGGAGCCGTGGTCATCGACCACTGGGGCGTGGTCAAGGCCGACATCGGCATCCGGGACGGCCGGATCACCGCCCTCGGCAAGGCGGGGAACCCGGACACCATGGACGGCGTCCACCCGGACCTGGTCATCGGGCCCGAGACCGAGATCATCGTCGGCAACGGGCGGATCGTCACGGCCGGAGCCGTCGACGCGCACGTCCACTTCATCTCCCCGACCGTGGTGCAGCAGGCGCTCGCCACCGGGGTCACCACCCTCGTCGGCGGCGGCACCGGACCGGCCGAGGGCACCAAGGCGACCACGGTCACGCCCGGTCCCTGGCACCTGGCCCGGATGTTCGAGGCCCTGGACACCTTCCCGGTCAACATCGGTCTGCTCGGCAAGGGCAACACGATGTCCCGCGACGCCATGCACTCCCAGCTGCGCGGCGGAGCGCTGGGGTTCAAGATCCACGAGGACTGGGGGGCGACCCCGGCCGTCATCGACACCTGTCTGGACGTCTGCGAGGAGACGGGCGCGCAGCTCGCCATCCACACCGACACCCTGAACGAGGCGGGCTTCGTCGGCGACACCCTCGCCGCCATCGCCGGCCGCACGGTCCACGCGTACCACACCGAAGGCGCGGGCGGCGGGCACGCGCCGGACATCATCACCGTCGTCTCGGAGCCGTACATCCTGCCGAGCTCGACCAACCCGACCCGGCCGCACACCGTCAACACCATCGAGGAACACCTCGACATGCTGATGGTCTGCCACCACCTGAACCCGGCCGTCCCCGAGGACCTGGCCTTCGCCGAGTCCCGTATCCGCCCCTCCACGATCGCCGCCGAGGACGTCCTGCACGACCTGGGCGCCCTCTCGATCATCTCCTCCGACTCCCAGGCCATGGGTCGGATCGGTGAGGTGATCATGCGCACCTGGCAGACCGCGCACGTGATGAAGAAGCGGCGCGGGGCGCTGCCCGGCGACGGCCGCGCCGACAACCACCGGGCCCGCCGCTACGTCGCCAAGTACACGATCAACCCGGCCGTCGCCCAGGGCATGGACCACCTCATCGGCTCCGTCGAGCCCGGCAAGCTCGCCGACCTGGTGCTGTGGGAACCGGCGTTCTTCGGGGTCAAGCCCCTCACCGTCCTCAAGGGCGGCCAGATCGCGTACGCGCAGATGGGCGATGCCAACGCCTCCATCCCCACCCCCCAGCCGGTGCTCCCCCGGCCGATGTTCGGAGCCCTCGGCCGGGCGGCGGCGGCCGGCTCCGTCAACTTCGTCGCCTCCGCCGCGATCGACGACGACCTTCCGCAACGGCTGGGGCTGCACAAGGAGTTCGCCGCCATCGGCTCCACCCGCCGGGTCACCAAGGCCGACATGCGCGAGAACGACGCCCTGCCCCGGGTCGAGGTCGACGCCGACACCTTCTCGGTGCGCATCGACGGCGAACCGGTCGAGCCCGCACCGGCCGCGGAACTGCCCATGGCCCAGCGCTACTTCCTCTTCTGACGGGGCTCCGATGACCTCACGATCGGCCCTCCTCGTCCTGGCCGACGGGCGCTTCCCCGCCGGGGGACACGCCCACTCCGGCGGCGCCGAGGCCGCCGTCCGGGCCGGCCGGATCACCGACGCCGCCGGTCTGGAGTCCTTCTGCCGGGGGCGGCTGCACACCACGGGCCTGACCGCCGCCGCACTCGCCGCCGGGGCCGCGCACGGCCTCGACCCCGACGAGCTCGACGCGGCGGCGGACGCCCGCACGCCCTCGCCCGCCCTCCGTGCCGCCGCCCGGCGGCTCGGCCGGCAGCTGATGCGGGCCGCCCGCGCCACCTGGCCGGGCCCTGAACTCGACGCGCTGGCAGCCGCGTTCCCGCGCGGAGCCCATCAGCCCGTCGTCCTGGGCGTCGCCGCCCGGTCCGCCGGACTCGGCCCGGAGGACGCGGCGCACTGCGTCGCGTACGAGACGGTCGGCGGGCCGGCGACGGCCGTCGTCCGCCTCCTCGGCCTGGACCCCTACCAGGCCACCGCCGTCCTCGCCCGCCTCGCGCCCGAGATGGACCGGGTCGCCGCGGACGCGGCGGCCGCCGCCCGGCGGGGCGTCGACGCCCTGCCCGCCGCCTCCGCGCCCCTCCTCGACATCACCGCCGAACAGCACGCGGCCTGGCCCGTCCGCCTCTTCGCGTCCTGACCCCGGTCCCACCCCCCCCGAAGCCCTCACGGAGCCGCCCCATGCACCTCGACCACGGCCACCCCCACCACGGCGCCGTCTCCGCCGACGCCCACCGTCCCGACGGCACCCGCCGCGCCCTGCGCATCGGGCTCGGCGGCCCGGTCGGCTCCGGCAAGACCGCGACCGTCGCCGCGCTCTGCCGCGCGCTGCGCGACACCCTCTCCCTCGCCGTCGTCACCAACGACATCTACACCCGCGAGGACGCCGAGTTCCTGCTCCGCAACGCGGTCCTGCCGCCCGAGCGCATCCAGGCCGTCGAGACGGGCGCCTGCCCGCACACCGCCATCCGCGACGACATCTCCGCCAACCTCGAAGCGGTCGAGGACCTGGAGGAGACGGTCGGACCGCTCGACCTCATCCTCGTGGAGTCCGGCGGCGACAACCTCACCGCCACCTTCTCCAGGGGACTCGTCGACGCCCAGATCTTCGTGATCGACGTGGCCGGGGGAGACGACATCCCCCGCAAGGGCGGGCCCGGCGTCACCACCGCCGACCTCCTCGTCGTCAACAAGACCGACCTCGCCCCCTACGTCGGCTCGGACCTGGAGCGGATGGCCGCCGACGCCAAGCAGCAGCGCGGGGAGCTGCCCGTCGCCTTCACCTCGCTGCGCGCCGAGAACGGCGTCGGCCCCGTCGCCGACTGGGTCCGCGCCCAGTTGGGGGCCTGGACCGCGTGAGCCTGCGCGCCACCGCCCGGATCGCCGCGGCCGCCGACGGCGGGCTCCCGCTCCTCGTCAGCGACGGGCCCCTCGCCCTGCGCCGCACCCGGGGCACCGGTCCGTACACCCGGGTGACCGTCGTCGGGGCGATGAGCGCCCCGCTCGGCGGGGACCGGCTCGCGATCGAGGCCGAGGTGCGGGACGGGGCCCGGCTGCTGGTCGACTCGGCCGCCGCCACCCTCGCCCTGCCGGGCCGGAGCGCCGAGCCGGCCGCGTACGACGTGCGGATCTCCGTCGGCGAGGACGGCCGGCTCCGCTGGCTGCCCGAGCAGCTGGTCTCCGTGCACGGCTCGGAGCTGCGGATGCGGACCGTGGTCGAACTCGCCCCCACGGCGCGGCTGGTCCTGCGCGAGGAACAGGTCCTCGGCCGGCACGGCGAACCGTCCGGCACCCTCGTCACCCGGCTCACCGTCCGCCGGTCCGGCCGCCCGCTCCTCGACCAGGAGCTGGCCTTCGGGCCGGGCGCCCCCGGCGGCTGGGACGGCGGGGCGGTGCTCGGCGGCCATCGTGCCACCGGCCAACTCCTCGTCGTCGAGCCCGGGTTCGCCGACAAGCCGGTGGAGGCCCGGCCGCTGGGGGAGCGGGCCGCCGTCACCCCGCTGGCCGGGCCCGCCGCCCTCGTCACGGCCGTCGCCCCCGACGCGCGGGAGCTGCGCCGCGTGCTCGACGCGGCTCTGGCCGAGCTCGCCCCGTTCTGACCCGCTCCGGCGGGTGTACCGCTCAGCGGTACACCCCTCACCGGTTATTGGTTCGGCAAAGAAACAGGCGTTCGCTCTTTCATCGTGCGCCCCAGGGACGAAAGGATCCCCCGGACAACCCGATACGCGGCGCCGCCACGGGGGCGGCGCCCACCCTGGGGGAGGACCATTGAGACGTACCGCAGTGCTCGGTTCGGCCGGCACTCTGATAGCGGGCACGCTCGTCGCGGGCGCGATCGCCGCCCCGGCCGCCAGCGCCGACAGCCGGCACCTGCGCGACGCGGAGTCGATCGGCGTCGCCGTCGCCGCCGCCCGCGCCGCCCAGACGGGCATCGACTGGCAGGACTGCCCGGCGGACTGGGGCCTGGAGAAGCCGATCCAGTGCGGCTGGGTCAGCGTCCCGGTCGACTACGCCAAGCCCAACGGCAAGAAGATCAAGATCGCGGTCGACCGCATCAAGTCCACCGGCACCCCGGCCGAGCGCCAGGGCGCCCTGCTCTACAACCCGGGCGGGCCCGGCGGCTCCGGCCTCCGCTTCCCGCGCCGGGTCACCACCAACAACAAGATCTGGGCGAACGCCGCCAAGGCCTACGACTTCGTGGGCTTCGACCCGCGCGGCGTCGGCCACTCGGCCCCCATCTCCTGTGTGGACCCGACCGAGTTCGTCAAGGGCCCCAAGGCCGATCCGGTCCCCGACAGCGAGGCCGACAAGCTCGCCCAGCGCAAGCTCGCCGCCGCGTACGCCAAGGGCTGCGCCGAGAAGAGCGGCGACATGCTGCCCTTCATGACCACGCCGAACACCGCGCGCGACCTCGACGTCGTCCGCGCCGCCCTCGGCGAGAAGAAGCTCAACTTCGTCGGCGTCTCGTACGGCACCTACCTCGGCGCCGTCTACGGCACGCTGTTCCCGACGCACGTCCGCCGCATGGTCCTGGACAGCGTCGTGAACCCCTCGACGCGCAACATCTGGTACGAGGCCAACCTCGGCCAGGACATCGCCTTCGAGGGCCGGCTCACGGACTGGATGACCTGGGTCGCCCAGAACGACGCCACCTACCACCTCGGCGACACCCTGGCCGAGGTCCGGCAGCAGTGGACCACCCTGCGCGCCGCCGCCAAGAAGGCGCCGCTCGGCGGCAAGGTCGGCCCGGCGGAGCTCATCGGCTTCTTCCAGAACGCGCCGTACTACGACTCCATGTGGGCCCCCGTGGCCGAGGCGTGGAGCGCGTACGCCGCCGGTGACCCGCAGCCGCTGATCGACAACGCGGCCGCGGACCTCACCGACACGGCCGGCAACATCGCCTCGGAGAACGGCAACGCCGTCTACACCGCGGTCGAGTGCGCCGACGCCCCGTGGCCGACCAGCTGGAAGAAGTGGGACCGCGACAACTCCCGCCTCCACCAGAAGTACCCGTTCATGACCTGGGCCAACGCCTGGATGAACCTGCCGTGCGCGACCTGGTCGGGACCGAGCGTCCGGCCGACCGTGGTGAAGACGAACAAGGGTCTGCCGCCCGTGCTCATCACCCAGTCCGAGCGCGACGCCGCCACCCCGTACGAGGGCGCCGTCGAGCTGCACAAGCGGTTCAAGGGCTCGCGTCTGATCACGGAGAAGGACGCCGGCTCGCACGGCATCACCAACCTGGTCAACCCCTGCCTCAACACCAAGGTCGAGGCGTACCTGCTGACCGGTCAGCTGGACGCCAGGGACCAGACGTGCGCTCCGCACGCCGCCCCGCAGCCGTGACGGCCCGCACCGCGGCATGAGGGAGGGGCGGCCGTCCGACGGCCGCCCCTCCGCTCACACCCGGGACGCCAGCCAGGCGTCCTCCGCCGCGTAGTCGAAGAAGTCCACTCCGTACCTCGCGAGTCCGGGGAAGGCGTCCCGCCACTCCCGGCCCGCCAGCCGTCCGGTGAGCCACTCCACCGTCCCGGGCAGCGAACCGGCGTACGACACCACCGGCCGGTACCCCAGTTCCCGCTCGGCCGCCGTCATGTCGTAGACGACCGGATGCTCCGCGGTCCACGGGGTGAGCCCCACCAGACCCTCCGGCGGCGCCCCGTCGATCAGCACCGACTCGGTCCCGGCCCCCATCACCGCGTCGATCGCGGCACCGATCTCCGCGACCGTCGGCGCCTCGGGGTCGGCGCCGTTGAGGACCCGGCTGCCCGGCCTCGCCGCCGCGAGCCGGACGATCTCCGCGAGGTTGTCCACGTGCGCCGGATGGAAGCGCGACGTGCCGCCGAACGCCAGCGGGCGCACCTTCCGCCCGTCGAGCACCCGCTTGACGAACCACAGCTCGCGCGGCCCCGGGCAGAACGGCCCGTGGATCGCGCCCGCCCGCAGCAGCGTCGTCGGCAGCGCCCCGCCCGCCGCGAGCAACTCCCGCTCCAGGGCGATCTTCCGGGAGCTGTACGTCGTGTCGCCCGGTGCGACTGTCCGCCACTCCTCCGCCACCGGCACCGGGAAGGCGGGGAAGCCGTCCGGCCGGTCCTGGGTGTCGAAGCTGCGGCCCCGCTCGTCCTCGTACACCGCGCCGCTCGACACCACGACCGCCGAGCCGATCCGGTCGGCGAGCCCGGTCAACTGCCGCCCGTGCGCGCCGTCGTAGGCGACGATGTCCACCAGCACGTCGACCCCGTCGCCGAGCGCCGCGGCGAGCGCGCCCTCCTCGGTCCGGTCGAGCCGCACCGTCCGGACCTCCTCGCTCCAGCGCGCGTCCCGGCCGCCCCGCCGCGATGCGGCCGTCACCTCCCATCCGTCCGCGACGAGGGCCCGCACGGCCGCCCGCCCCACCTGTCCCGACGCACCCAGCACGAAAGCGTGTCCCTTGGTCATGACCGCGACGCTACGGGTCCCGCGCGGGCCGGCCGGGGCGATTGCGCCGTGCGCGGATCCGCCCTCAGCGTTCCCCCCGCGGGAACTTCCGGGAGGACCCGTCCTCCGGTGCCTCCGCCGCCTTCACCACCGCCGCGTAGTCGTCCACGTACTCCTGGCCGGACAGCCGCAGGATCTCGTACATGATCTCGTCGGTGACCGCGCGGACCACGGCCCGCTCCTCGGCCTGGCCCGCGAACCGGGAGAAGTCCAGCGGCTCCCCGAAGCGGATGGTGACCCGGCGGATCCGCGGCACCACCTTGCCCGGCGGCTGGATCTCGAACGTGCCGACCATCGCGCACGGCACCACCGGCACCCCGGCGCTCAGCGCCATCACGGCCACCCCCACCTTCCCCTTGTAGAGGCGCCCGTCGTGCGAGCGGGTCCCCTCCGGGTAGATGCCGAGCAGCTCGCCCCGGCCGAGCACCCCGAGCCCCTCGCGGATGGCCGCCCGGCCGGCCTCCTTCCCCGACCGGTCCACCGGGATCTGGCCCGCGGCCCGGAAGAACGCGGCCGTCAGCCTGCCCTTGAGGCCCGGGCCCGTGAAGTACTCCTGTTTGGCGAGGAAGGTGATCCGGCGGTCGAGCACCGCCGGCATCAGGAAGTGGTCGGAGAAGGAGAGGTGGTTGCCCGCGACGATCGCCGCGCCCTCCTCCGGGACGTGCTCGAGCCCCTCGATCCGCGGCCGGAAGAGCAGCCGCAGCAGCGGTCCGAGCAGTACGTGCTTCATCAGGTGGTAGAACACCCGCGGCCCCCGTTCGTCGTCGTCGGTCCCGTTGTATCCGTGCGCGGGCCCGTGGTCCACTGGTGGGGGAGCGTCACGATGACCGGCGAGCACGGAACCAGACGCCCCGGCCGCGCCCTCACCGCGCTCCTGTGCGCGCTGACGGCGGCCGGGCTGTACGGCTGCTCCGGATCGGGCCCCGAACCCCGTCCCACCCCGACCGCCACTCCCTCCACCCCGCGGACCGCGACGCCCACGGCCCCGTCCACCACCACGGCCCCCGGACGCTCGCCGTTCACCGGACTCCCGGCGAGGCCCGCGCCCGTCGTCGCCGTGAAGATCGACAACGTCACCGCGGCCCGCCCCCAGACCGGCCTCGGCGCCGCCGACCTCGTCTACGTCGAACAGGTCGAGGGGGGCGTGACACGGCTGCTGGCCGTCTACTCCTCCCGGCTCCCCGACCGCGTCGGCCCGGTCCGCAGCGCCCGCGAGTCCGACATCTCCCTGCTCCGCCCCTTCGGCGAGCCCGTCCTCGCCTACTCCGGCGCGCAGTCCGCCCTCGACCCGCTGCTGCGGGCCGCGCCGTTCCACCCCGTCACCGAGACCACCGCGCCCCAGGTCTTCCTCCGCTCCCCGGAGCGCCCCGCCCCGCACAACCTCTACCTGCGGCCCGGACGCGCGCTCGCCACCGATCCGGGCGCGGGCGACGCACGGGACATCGGCTTCCGCTTCGGCCCGGCCCCGGCCGGCGGCACCGCGGTCGTCTCGTCCACCGCCCTCTTCCCGGCCGCCCGCTACACCTTCACCTGGTCCGCAGCGGACCGCGCCTGGCGGGTGGCGATGGACGGCCGCGAGGCCCGGGCCACCGACACCGGACCGGTCCGGCCCGCCACGGTCGTCGTCCAGCGGGTCACCGTCCGTCCCTCGGCCTTCCACGACCGGTTCGGCTCGGTCTCCCCGTACACCGAGACCGTGGGCAGCGGGACCGCGCTCGTCCTGCGCGACGGGCGCGCCCACGAGGCCCGCTGGTCCCGGCCCACCGCCGACGCGGGCACCACCTTCACCACCCCCGCCGGTGCGCCGCTGCCCTTCGCGCCGGGCCAGGTCTGGGTGGTCCTGGCGCCGCGCTAGGGGGTGCCCCGCCGATCAGGCCGGGCTCAGGGCCGCGTCGGGCCGGGCCGGCCGCGGGAGCGCCGAGGGGACTCCGGCACCGAGCTGTCGGCGGCCGCCATGCCGATCGTGGCCACGATCAGCACCATGAGACCGAACCAGAGCCAGCCGCTGCTGCCGAGCGCGACCGTGTAGGCCGTCGTCAGCACGAGCGCCGCGCAGGTGAGCATCGCCATCGTCTTCGTGGGTCCGGACATGCGTCCGCCCTCCTCCCGACCGGGGTCGTGGAAGCCTCCTGCCCATCGTGACCCCCGCACGGGGGCGCGCGCTACTCCCCGGACGCTCCGGCGTGCGCCCGTGCACGGGCCGTGTCCGCGCCCGGAACGCGCAACGGGCCCGGCGCCGCGTGCGGCACCGGACCCGGAGAGGTCCGCTGAGGGGGCCGGCGTCAGCGGCTCCGGAGCGAGGCCAGGTAGGCGTTGTACGCCTCCAGCTCCTTGTCCCCGTCCCGGTCGGCGGCCCGGTCCTTGCGGACCGCCTGCCGCTGCTCGGAGTGGTACCACTGGTAGACCAGCGCGATCAGCACCAGCACCGAGGGGATCTCGCTGAACGCCCAGGCGATGCCGCCCGCCGCGTTCTGGTCGGTGAGCACGTCGATCCCCAGCGAGGCCGGGGGGTTCTCGTACGCCTTGACCATCGGCTCCGAGGCCATCATCAGCGCGATGCCGAAGAACGCGTGGAACGGCATGCCCGCGAAGAGCTCCAGCATCCGCATCACGTAACCGGGCCGGTGCGGCCCCGGGTCCACGCCCATGATCGGCCAGAAGAAGACCACGCCGACCATCAGGAAGTGCACCATCATGCCGATGTGCCCGGGCTTCGACCCCATGAGGAAGTCGAAGAGCGGCGTGAAGTACAGCGCGTAGAGGCTCGCGATGAACATCGGGATCGTGAAGCCGGGGTGCGTGATCACCTTCATGTACCGGCTGTGCAGCAGCTTCAGGAGCAGCTCGCGCGGCCCCGTCGACCCCCGGCCGGCCACCGGCAGCGCCCGCAGCGCGAGGGTCACCGGCGCTCCCAGCAGCAGCAGGATCGGCGACAGCATGGAGATCACCATGTGCTGCACCATGTGCACGCTGAACATGACCATGCCGTAGTCGTTCAGCCTGGTGCACGTCACCAGGGCGACGGTCAGCACGCCGACGGCGAAGAAGACCGTCCGGCTCACCGGCCACGCGTCCCCGCGCCGCCGCAGCCGCGCCACGCCCCAGCCGTACAGACCGAGCGCCGTGAGGCAGCCGACCAGGAAGAAGAGGTCGGGAGAGAACTCCAGGCCCCGCCCCAGCGTGAACGGCGGCAGATCCGTGGTCATGCCGTGCCCGCTGTGATCCATCGTGAGTACTCCTGGAGCCCGATTCGCGCTTGTTGTCCGCACCAGACTAGAACCGCCCCCGGGGGGGGGGGGGGGGGGGGGGGGGGGGGGGGGAGGGGGGGGAGAGAGTCACGAGAAGGCTGACGGGGGGGGGGGGT
>NZ_JBVJMN010000054.1:0-30568 GCF_055584185.1 Streptomyces sp. NPDC104202
GAAAAAAGAAAGAACCACACCCCCACCCCCCCCCCCCCCCCCCCCCCTCCTCCTCCCCCCCCCCCCCCCCCCCCCCCCCCCCCCCCCCCCCCCCCCCCCCCCCCCCCCCCCCCCCCCCCCCCCCCCCCCCCCCCCCCCGCCGCGTCGGCGGGGGCGGGGTCAGCCGGCGACCGGCTCGGCCACCCGGTCCGGGACGTCCGAGGCCGCCCGGGGCGCGAGCGCCTTCTGCGCGAGGACGCCGAAGACCACCGCGAACACCGCCCACATCACCAGCTGGACGGCGAGCGAGGCGAGCCTGAACTCCCACAGCAGCGCCGCCGGGAAGCCCGGCTGCACCGCGTCGTCGTTGGCCGGCAGCACCGCGAAGGCGACGGCCGTGACGGCGACGAACCCGGCACCGGCGGCCAGCGTCGCGTTCCAGTTGCCCAGCCGCGGCGCGAGCCGCCGACCGACGACGACCGCGGCGACGCCGAGGAGCACGCTGAGCAGGATCATCAGGAAGAACAGCGTCGTGCGCTTCCCGATGGTGTCCGGGTTGCCGACGGCCGGAGGGGTCGCCGGGTACTTGAGGAACGGCACCAGATAGACGGTGGTGAAGGCGGCCGCCCCGACGAGGGCCGCGGTCGCCCGGGGGCTGAAACGGCCGACGCGTCCCAGTGCGAAGGAGAACGCGAGCGCGGCGATGCCGCCCAGCGCGACCCCGTACACCAGGACTCCCGTGGCCAGGCCGAAGGTGGACTGGACGGAGCGGCTGACCCCTTCCTCCTCCTCGGCGGCGTCTTCGGCGGCGGCCGCGCCGCCGTGACCGGCGTGCGCCCCGGCCGGGGCCTCGTGGGCGGCCTGGGCCTCCTCGACGGCGATGGCACCGTCGACGGGAGGCTCACCCACCACATAGGCCACGGTGAAGGCGAAGAGACCGGCGATCAGGCCCGCGAGCATGCCGCGGACCAGCAGGGCTCTGACGGTGGAGGCGTGCATGTGCGGAACGCCTCTCAGTGGCAGGGGAAGCCGAGGAGGTGACGTCCGTCGTGCACCCACTCGTGCACGTCGGAGCCCGCGAACAGCGAGGTGGCCCCCTGCTCGGCGCCGACGAAGTACAGCGCGATCAGGGCGAGGAGCCCGACGAAGAAGGCCCAGGGAAGGACGGCCCGGACGGGCAGCGGAGCCGGTACGGCCACGGAAGGGGCGGATGCGGCAGCGGAGACGACAGCCTCGGCCATGATGAAACCTCCTGCGGGAACTCGCGTCCCAGACGGTGGTGCAGGACGACGGTCCACGGGTCTGACTCACCGCGACGTCACCCTCCGGGGACCCGCGGCATACAGTGGCGCGACCGTGCCGGATTCTCACCGGACTTCCGTCTCGCCGTCGTCACGCTGTTCAGATGTCGCCTGACCGTACCGCGAGCGCGGGGCCCCGCCAAGGGCGTGAGGCCGGGATCACTCTGCGTACGACCCCTGGAGAGGACCCCCATGACCGTCCGGCTGACGCTGGTCTCCCCGGCCGCGAGCGAGGCCCTGCGCGAGGCCCGGTTCGACGACGACACCCCCCTCGACCCGGTGGGCGTCGCCCGCGCCGAAGCCCTCGCCCCCGCCGTCGCCGCGTCCGTGCCGGCCTGGACCTCGCCGTCGGCGCGGTGCCGCGCGACGGCGGAGGCGCTCGGTCTGCGGGCCGAGCCGCTGGACGCACTCGCCGGCTGCGCCATGGGACGCTGGCGCGGCCGGACCCTCGACGAGGTGGCCGCCGCGGAGGAGGAGGCGGTCGCCGCCTGGCTGTCGGACCCGGCGGCGGCGCCCCACGGCGGCGAGTCCCTCCGCGACCTGCGCGAGCGGGTCGGCGGCTGGCTCGACAGCCTGGCCTCCGCCTCGGGACCGCGGACGGCGGTCGCCGAACCGGACGTCGTGCGCGCCGCCGTCCTCCACGCCCTGGGAGCGGGGGAGACGGCGTCCTGGCGCCTCGACGTCCGGCCGCTGACCGCCGTCCACCTCAGCGGCCGCGCCGGCCGGTGGAACGTCCGCCTGGGCGAGCCGCTGCGGGCGGACTGACCCGCCGCCCGGGGGCTCACACGGGGCGGTGCCACTCCCGGATCAGCAGATAGCCGAGGTAGGCCCCGCCGACGGCCATCGTGTACAGGCCGACGGGCAGGTCGTCGAAGAGCGGCAGCTGCTGCGCGGTCAGGTCGGCGAGGACCAGCAGCAGGGCGCCCAGCACGCTGGACATGACGAGGTGCGGGCCGCCGCTGCGGGTGACCCGCTTGGCGATCTGGGGCGCCGTCAGGGAGATGAACGCGATGGGCCCGGCGACGCTGACCGCGCCTGCGGAGAGGACGATCGACAGGGCGACCGCCGCCGTGGTCGTACGGCCCGGGCGGGTGCCCAGTCCGGTGGCCGTGTCGTCGCCCATCTCGCCGATGCTCAGGGGCCGCGCCAGCAGGGCCGCGAAGGGCGCCGCGGCGAGGAGCACGATCCAGATGACCGTCGCGTCGTCCCAGGAGCGGGCGGAGAGACTGCCGTTGATGTAGGCGGTGAGCGCGCTCGCCTTGTCGCGTTCGACGGCGTAGACCACGTACTGGGTCAGGGCCGTCGCCATGGCGGCGACGCCGATGCCCGCCACCACCAGCCGTCCCGGGCTGCGGAAGCCCGTCCCCGTGGCGAGGAAGACGACCGCCATGGCGAGCAGCGCGCCGAGCAGCGCCCCGACCGCGACCGGCATGGTGTCGGGCAGGAAGAGCGCGGCGGCCGCCGCGCCCGCCCCGGCTCCCGCCCCGAGCCCGATCACGTCGGGGCTGCCCAGCGGATTGCGGGTCACGGACTGGAACAGGGCGCCGGACAGGCCGAAGGCCGCGCCGGTCGCGACGGCCACCACCAGCCGCGGTCCGCGGAGCCGGTTGAGGACGAACGCGTTCTTCCCGGTGGCCTCGCCCATCAGGGCCGACGGCAGGTCGGCGAGGTCGATGCCGAGCCGGCCCATCGACAGCGTCGCCGTGGCGGCGACGACCAGCAGCAGCAGGCTCGCCACGGCGGCGACCAGCGAGGACCGGCGCACGGGGACGGCGATCCAGGGGCCGACGCGCACCACGGTGCGCCGCGCGGGCCGGTCCTGACGCCGGGCCGGCGGCGCGGCGTCGGAACCGGTGGGGGGGAGGTCGGTCGGGTCGGCGGTCTTCATGCCGCTCCCCTCATGCGGCGGACGGCGAAGAGCAGGGCCGGGGCCCCCACGAACGCGGTGACGACGCCGACCATGAGCTCCTGCGGGCGCAGGAGGACCCGTCCGACGACGTCCGCGAAGAGCAGCAGGGTGGGCCCCGCGAGGGAGGTGAAGAGGATCTGCAGGCGGAATTCGGCGCCCACGAGCACCCGGACGAGGTGCGGGACGGCGAGTCCGACGAACGCGATGGGACCGACGGCCGCCGTGGCGGCGCCGGCCAGCAGGGTCGAGGCGAGCAGCCCGGCGCCCTTGACGCGCGCGGGACTGATGCCGAGGGAGGCGGCCTTGTCGTCGCCCATCGCCATGGCGTTCAGCCCCGGCGCCAGGACCAGTGCCAGCAGGAAGCCTGCCCCGGCGAACGGCAGGACCGCCCAGACGGCGTCGAACCCGCGTCCGCCGAGCGCGCCGACCACCCAGTAGCGGTAGGTGTCGAAGACCTGCGGCCGGGAGAGGGCGACGGCCTGGATGAAGGCGGACAGGACGGCGGTCAGCACCGCGCCCGCCAGGACGAGACGGACCGGTCCGCCGCGTCCGCCCGCGGTGCCGATGAGGTGGACGACGACGCCGGTCGCGAGGGCGCCGGCCAGGGCCCACCAGATGGTCTCCCGCTGCCCGGAGGCGCCGAGGAACGCGGTGGCGGCGACGATGCTGGCGGACGCGCCCGCGTTGATGCCGAGCAAACCGGGTTCGGCCAGCGGGTTGCGCGTGATGCCCTGCATCAGGGTGCCGGCGACGGCGAGGCAGAGACCGGCGAGCACGCCGAGGGCGGTGCGCGGGTAGCGGCTCTCGATGACGGTGCGGGTGTACTCGTCGCCGCCGCCGGTGAGGACCCGCAGGACGTCGCCGGCGGAGGTCGGCTTGCTGCCGAACATCACGCTGGCCAGCAGCGCGAGGGCGAGCAGCACCAGACAGAGGACGGCGGCCATGACATGCCGGGCAGGGCCCCGCCGTCGTGCGGCGGGGCCCTGGCCGGTCCGGGAGAGTGTGGTCACGCTGGGACCGCTGTTACTTCCCGGCCTTGGCGACGGCCTTGTCGATCATCGGGAGGTAGCGCTCGATGCTGTACGGCACCGTCAGCGGGTTGATCATCGAGGAGGCGGTGACGAAGGGGGTGTCGTGGCTGTAGACCAGCGCGCCCTTCTTCACGGCCGGGATGGCCGCGTACAGCGGCTGCGCCTCGACGGCCTCGCGGGACTTCTCGTCCATGTAGAAGGTGAAGGCGATGTCGCTCTTCGCCAGCTTGTTGGCGTTCTCCAGGCCGATCAGGGCGGAGTCGGTGCCCTCGGTCTCGGGGAAGGTGTTCACGATCGGGTCGACCTTAAGGCCCAGCTTGGAGACCATGGCGACGCGCTGCTCCTCGGGCTTGAAGATGCCGAGGGTGCCGGGGCCGGTGTTGTAGATGTACGAGAACGTGACGTTCTTGTACTGGGGGCGCGAGGCGGCCGCGTCGGCGAGCTGCTTGTCGATCTTCGACTCGAGCTCCTTGGCCTTCTCCGGCTGACCGAGCGCCTTGGCGATGATCTCGATCTGCTGGTCCCAGTTCGTGCTCCACGCCTTCTCGGGGTAGGCGACGGTGGGTGCGATGTCCTTGAGGATGTCGTACTGCTTCTGCGTCAGACCCGACCACGGGGCGAGGATGACGTCGGGCTCCAGCTCGGTGATCGCCTCGATGTCGAGCTCCTCGCCGCCCTTGAACTGCTTGGGCAGGGTGGCGCCGGACTTCGTCACGGCCTCGTGGATCCACGGGAGGTAGCCGGACTTGTCGCTGCCCCAGGGGTACTCCTCGATGCCCACCGGGACGTTGCCGAGGGCGATGGCCGTCTCGGCCGAGCCCTGCCCGAGGGTCACCACGCGCTTCGGCTTCTCCTTGATGACCGCGTCACCGAGGGCGCTCTTGATGGTGACGGGGAAGGCGCCCGCCGGAGCCTTGGACGCGGAGCCCGCGGCGTCGTCTTTCTTCTCGTCCGAACCGCACCCGGTCACCATGAGGCCGAGCGAGACCGCGGCGGCACCCGCCACGAGGACGCGACGGCGAAGCGGGGTGAACACAGAAGGCATGGTGGATCCTTGTCTCCGGGCAGAGGTGCGCTGAGGCGCCGCCGCGGGTCCCCGGGCAGGGGACATGCGGGGCAGCGGCCATCGCGAGGCGTTGTTAGGTGAGCCTAACCTACCTCTTGGGGGTGTGGATCACCAGGGCCGTCCCCGGCACCCGCCCGTCCGCCTCCCGCGCCCGTCCCGCCCCTCAGGCCGGGGCCTCCCCCCAGGCCGTCGACAGCCCGTCCAGCCAGGCGGGCGGCAGCTCGCCGGCGTCCCACTCCTCGTGCAGCGCCGGGGAGGCGGAGTCGAGCCGTTCGAGGACGGCGATGCAGGTGGGGGAGTGGACCAGGGAGTACCGGCCGTGGATCGCGATCGGACTGCCCGGCCCGTACTCCGCGAACAGCCGCTCCAGGCGCGCCCGGTGCGCCACCGCGAACTCGGCCAGCCGTCCCGCGTACCGCGAGCGCTGCCGTGAGCTCATCGTGGCGAGCACCGCCAGGAGCACCTGGTCGGTGACCTCGGGGTCGAGGTCGGAGACCTCCGTGAACTCCAGGTGGAGCGCCGTCACCGCGACCTTCGTCCGGGTCACCTCCGTCCGTCCCACCGGCGGGCGTTCGTCCGGTGAGTCGGCCGTCGGGTCGGAGGCGACGGCCCGCCGCAGGGCCCGCTCGGCGATGTCGCCGAGGGCGTCGGTGACGGTGCGGGTGCCGTCGAGCCATCCGGAGGCGTAGGGCTCGCCCCGCCCCTCCGGGGCGCTCCACGCGGTCGCGCCCACCTCCTCGTACGCGAGGGCCACGGCGCCGGCCTCGACGAAGCCGATGAGCTCCTCCGCGTCGCCCGACCAGACCCCCGCGCGGGCGAGCAGCTGCAGGAGCGTCCGCTTGGCGTTGAGCACGCTGACCGCGTCCAGCTGCTGCCGTCCTTCTTCGGCGGTGGTCATGGGGTCCTCCTCGTCGTAGGGCGGGCGCCGTGCGCGTACGCGGAACGCTCTGTTCGAGCCTACGCAACGCCCGCCCCCCGGCGCCCCCACCGGGGCCGATGCCGTGCCGGAAGACCGGCACCGGCCCCCTCCGGGGGAGCGTCAGCCGAGGAACTCCCCGTCGCGGGCGACGACGACCCCGCCGTGCACGACCACGTCCCGGCGGGGCATGTCGACGACGACCTGCGGCAGGCATTCGCCGCGCACCAGGACGAAGTCGGCCGGAGCCCCGGCCGTGAAGTCGGCGTGCGCCAGGTGCATCACGTCCGCGCCGCCGTGAGCCGCGACGTCGTAACAGTCCGTCAGCTCGTCGTCGAGCCGGACGTCCGTCACCCACCCGAGCAGGTGCGCGCGGTGCATCATGTCCGCGTCGCCGAACGGGCTCCACGAGTCGCGCACCCCGTCGGACCCGAGCCCGACGCGGACGCCGTGCTCGCGCAGGCGGGCGATCGGCAGGACCAGGGAGTCGGAGGGCGCGACCGTGGTGAGGGCGATGTCCTGCTCGCCCAGACCTTCGGCGAGGGAGCCGAGTTCGCCGTCGGACAGGCCCGGGAGGCAGAAGACGTGGCTGACCGTGACGCGGCCGGCGAGGGAGAGGGCGCGCGTGCGGTCGATGATGCCGCGCAGGGCGCGCAGGCCCTTCTCGCCGCGGTCGTGGAGGTGGATGTCCACGCCCACGCCGTGCCGGTCCGCGATGCCGAAGACGGTGTCCAGCTGCGCGTCGAGGGCCTGGTCGAAGCCGATCGGGTCGATGCCGCCGATCATGTCGACGAGACCCGCCCGCGCCGCACGCTCCAGCAGCGCCGCCGTGCCCGGGGTGCGGATGACGCCGTGCTGCGGGAACGCCACGATCTGGACGTCCAGGGCGTGCCGCAGCCGTTCGCGCGCCGCGGCCAGGCCCTCCACGCCCGCGAGGCCGTAGGCGGGCGCGACGTCGGCGTGGGCGCGCATGCCCCGGGTGCCGCGGGCGACGGCGTGGGACATCAGGCCGTAGGCGCGTTCCGCGACGGGCCGGCGCTGGCTGCGGAACAACTCCACGTCCTGGGCGACGTAGTCGGCGATGGCGCTCGCCGGCCGACGTGACACCCAGGAACCGCCCCAGGTCGTCTTGTCGGGGTGGATGTGGGCGTCGACCAGGGACGGCAGAGCGATCCGGCCGCCGCCGTCGACCACCTTCGCGCCGCGCGGGGCGGGCCCGTGCGCGACGCGGCCGTCGACGACCACCAGATCGGTGGCGCGGGTCGCGCCGAGCACCCGGACGTTGCGGAAGACCACGTTCCTGGCGTGCCGGCCCGCCGCGTCCGCCGCCGGGGCTGCGGTGTGCTCCAGGGCCGCGTGGGCCGTGCCGGCGGTCGCGCCCGTCGTCACGCCGGTACCGGCCAGGGCGGCGGCCCCGGCCAGCATCGTGCGGCGGGAGAGCGCGCCGGGGGAGGGGGAGGAGGACGGCTGCATGGGGACTCCTTGGGAGGGACGGTCGGACCGGGCCGACGGTCCCCGTTTTGTATACCAAGGCTTCGAGGCCGAACAAGGGGGTGGCGGATCACCTGCATGGAATCGGGAGATTTCGAGGAAGCTTGCCGACGGGGGATGCTCTCCGTGGCTTCTTGGTATACAAAAGAGTCAGGCGTCGCCGAAGAGGGAACGCAGGGCGACGGCCCGGCTGTCGCGCACGTGCAGCAGCGTGCTCGCCGCCGAGGCCTCCGGGTCGCCGGCGGCGATGTGCCGGTACATCTCGGCGTGCTGGGCCCGCATGTGCGCCGGCTCCTCGCGCATCCCGAACACCAGCCGCAGCTGCCAGCTCAGCTGCTCCATGGTCCGGCCGAGCAGCGGGTTGCCCGACAGGGCGACGACCGCCTCGTGGAACGCGGTGTGGGCGGCCACCTCGCGCGTCCCCTCGTCCGCGGCGGCCGCCGACTCGGCCTGGCGCAGGGTGGAGCGCAGCGCGTCGAGCCCCTCGGTCCCGCCCGCCGCCACGGCCCGCGCCGCGAGCCGGGACGCCTGGACCGCCAGGGGCTCCCACACCTCGTACAGGTGCTCCACGTCGGCCCGTTCGAGGCGCCGCACCCGCACGCCGCTGTGCGGGAGCAGCTCCAGGAGCCCTTCGGACACCAGGGCGCGCAGCGCCTCGCGCACCGGGACCCGGGACATGCCGAGCTCCTCGGCGACCTCCCGCTCGACGAGCCGGGCCCCCTGGGCGTACCGCCGGTCGACGATCCGCTGGAGCACGGCCTCGCGTGCCCGCGCGCCGAGCGGCACCGGCTCTCCCGCCGCCGCCGAGCCGGTCCTGCGCCTGTCCGCCACCGTTGCCGCCCTCTTCCCCGCCCCGTCGGGCGTGCCCGCGCCGAGGATACGTCGGGCCCCGCCGCGTGTGTCCTCCGACCGGTCCCGCCCTCCTGTGGTACTGCCTTGGGGGACATCGTGTTGTTTGCCCGTGATGTGATGAAAGGTGCCCTTCGTGTCGCAGGAAGAACCGAAACCCGACGGCCACCTCCACCCCGCCCGGACGGACCGGATCGTGTTCGGCGTCACCGCCGTCCTCACCGTCGCCTTCGTGGTCTGGGGGGCGACGGCCACGAGCAGTCTGGAGAGCACCTCCAGCAAGCTCCTCGACGGCCTGATCCGCAACGGCGGCTGGGCGTTCATGCTGGTCGCCTCGGGGTTCGTGGTCTTCGCCCTGTGGCTGGCCATCAGCCGCTACGGCCGGGTGACCCTCGGCCAGGAGGGCGAGGCGCCCGAGTTCCGCACCGTCTCGTGGATCGCCATGATGTTCAGCGCGGGCATGGGCATCGGCCTGATGTTCTACGGCGTCAGCGAGCCCCTCGCCCACTACGGCAGTCCCCCGCCCGGCACCCGCCCCGCCGACTCGGCCGAGCGGATGGAGACCGCGATGGCCACCACGCTCTTCCACTGGACGCTCCACCCGTGGGCGATCTACGCGGTGGTCGGCCTCGCCATCGCGTACTCCACCTTCCGGCGCCGCCGGCGGCAGACCATCAGCGCCGTCTTCGTCCCGCTGCTCGGCGAACGGCGGGCGTACGGCGGACCCGGCCGCGTCATCAACATCCTGGCGATCTTCGCGACCCTCTTCGGCTCCGCCGCCTCGCTCGGCCTCGGCGCCCTCCAGATCGGCAGCGGCTTCGAGGAGCTGGGCTGGATGGAGAAGGCCGGCACGGGCCTCCTCGTCGCCATCATCGCCGTGCTGACCGTCGCCTTCGTGCTCTCCGCGGTCTCCGGCGTGGAGAAGGGCATCCAGTGGCTGTCCAACATCAACATGGTCCTCGCGGCCGTGCTCGCCCTCTTCGTGTTCGTCGCCGGCCCGACCATCATCGTGCTCGACCTGCTGCCCACCTCGCTCGCCGCCTACATCGGCGACCTGCCGCAGCTCGCCGGCCGCACCGAGGCGACCAGCGGCGCCGACATCCACGACTGGCTGGGCAGCTGGACGGTCTTCTACTGGGCCTGGTGGATCTCCTGGACGCCCTTCGTCGGCATGTTCATCGCCCGCATCAGCCGGGGCCGGACCATCCGCCAGTTCGTCGGCGGCGTGATCCTGGTGCCCAGCACGGTCAGCCTCGTGTGGTTCGCCATCTTCGGCGGCACCGCGATGAAGCTCCGCGAGCAGGGCGAGCTGGCGGGGGAGACGACCCCGGAGGGCCAGCTCTTCGGCGTCCTCCAGGAGTTCCCCGCCGCGGGCGTGATGAGCCTCCTGGTGATGGTCCTCGTCGGCATCTTCTTCGTGTCCGGCGCCGACGCCGCCTCCATCGTCATGGGCACCCTCTCGCAGCGCGGCGCCTTCGAGCCGACCCGCCTCGTGGTCGTCTTCTGGGGGGTCGTCACCGGCGCGGTCGCCGCCGTCATGCTCCTCGTCGGCAACGGCCAGGGCGACGCGCTCGCCGGTCTGCAGAACCTCACCATCCTGGTCGCGGCGCCGTTCGTCCTGGTCATGCTCGGCATGTGCGTGGCCCTCATGCGCGACCTGCGCAAGGACCCCCTCATCGTCCGCGGGGAGGTCGGCCGGGAGGTCGTCGAGGTCGCGGTGATCGCGGGCCACGAGAGGTACGACGGCGACTTCGAGCTGACCATCGGCCCGGGCTCCCAGGAGGACGACGCTCCCTGACCGCGCCCCTCACTCCCCGCGGGTGTGGCGGAAGCGCACCCACAGGGGCAGGGCGAACCAGCAGACCAGGTACCAGACCAGCACGGCGGTGACGAGCCAGGGCACGTAGGCGTCGTGGGTCGCCACGCGCAGCACGAGCAGCAGGGCCGACGTCAGTGTCGCGAGCAGCAGGACGAGACCGGTGAAGACCAGCCGGGACGCCCAGACGACCGCCTGCGGCTTGATGCGCCGCCCCGCCACGATCCGGTGGAAGGCGACGGGCCCTATGAGCGCGCCCGTCGCCAGGGACCCGAGGACCACCGTGACGATGTAGATGGTCTTGTCGGGGGTCCCCAGCCCCTGGAAGTGCGGGGTGAAGACCACGGTCAGGAGGAAGCCGAGGAGGATCTGGACGCCGGTCTGGGCCACCCGGGTCTCCTGTATGAGTTCCGTCCAGCGCCGGTCGGCGCGCTCCGCCTCCGTCTCGTCGCGTCCGTCCGGCCGTGCGTCATCGCTTCTGTGATCCTCGGTCATGGGCCCCTCCTGCCCCGAAGTCCGTTGATCAGGCGCGGCCCGCGGCCTTCTGGCTGCGCCGGGACAGCGAGTCGACGACCACGGCGGCCAGCAGCACCGAACCCGTGATCATGAACTGGACGGCGTTGCTGACGCCCATGATGTTCATGCCCGACTGGATCGACCCGATCACCAGCGCGCCGAGCAGCGCCGACCAGACCGTTCCGCGTCCGCCGAACAGGCTCGTGCCGCCGATGACGGCCGCGGCGATGACGTTCATCAGCAGGTTGCCGCCGCCGGAGGTCTGGCTCGCCGACTGGATCTGCCCGGCGAGGAACAGACCGCCCACCGCCGCCATCGTCCCGGCGATCGAGAAGACCGTGATCCGGACGAACGGGACGCTGATGCCGGCCCGCCGCGCGCCCTCGATGTTGCCGCCCACCGCGAAGATGCGCCGGCCGTACGTGGTGCGCCGGAGCACGAAGTCCAGGAGCACCAGCACGACCAGGAAGATCAGGAGGGCCAGCGGCAGCCCCTGGTACTGGTTGAGGATGTACGCGGTGGCGAACGCCAGCGCGGCGATCACGGCGGTCCGCAGCGCGATCTCGGCGACCGGCCGGGACGGCACCCGGGCCGCGCGGCGCCGCCGGGCGTCCAGGAGCGAGGCGGCGAGGAACAGTCCCACTCCGACGGCCGCCGTCACGTAGGCGGCGGCCGGGCTGTGGTAGATCGTCGAGTAGAGCCGGGAGACGATGCTCTCGCTGGGGATGTTGACGGTGCCGCTGGTGCCGAGGACCTGGAGCATCAGGCCGTTCCAGGCGAGGTTGCCCGCCAGCGTCACGACGAAGGCCGGCACCCCGACCTTCGCGAAGAAGAAGCCCTGGATGAGCCCGACGGCCGCGCCGCCCGCGAGGGCGATCAGCAGCGCCAGCCACTGGTTCATCCCGTTCAGGACGTTGAGGACGGCGAAGATGGCGGCGCACAGGCCGCTGACCGAGCCGACGGAGAGGTCGATCTCGCCGAGCAGCAGTACGAAGACGATCCCGATGGCGATCATCCCGGTGCCGACGATCTGCTGGCTGAGGTCGGAGAGGTTCTGGGCCGACAGGAACGTGCTGTTCAGGCTCCCGAACACGGTCCAGATGATGATCACGGCCAGGACGACGGGCAGCGAGCCCAACTCACCGCTGCGCAGCTTGCGCTTGAACTCCCCGAGGTACCCCTTGATCCCCTCCTCGCGGACCAGGAGGCGGGAGTCGACGGCCGGCATCGCGCCGCCGGCCGGTTCCTGGGTGGCGCCGTCCGGGTCCGGCGCGCGGCGGTCGCGGCTCATCGCTCCTCCTCGCGCTTACGGGCCTGGCGGCGGGTGACGGCGCTGTCGCTGGCCCCGGTGATGGCGGAGATGATCTCCTCGGTGGTCGTGGAGCGCTTGTCGAAGAATCCGTTGTTCCGGCCCAGGCGCATGACGGCGATCCGGTCCGCGACGGCCATCACGTCCACCATGTTGTGGCTGATCAGGATCGTCCCGAGACCGCGGTCCCGGAGCCGTTCCACCAGGTCGAGGACCTCCGCCGTCTGCTCCACGCCCAGCGCCGCGGTCGGCTCGTCGAGGATCACGACCTTCGGGTCGCCGATCAGCGAACGGGCGATCGCGACCGTCTGCCGCTGCCCGCCGGAGAGCGAGGCGACCGGGATGCGGACGCTGGGGATGCGGATCGACAGCGTGTCCAGGAGCTCGCGCGCCCGCTGGTCCATCCGCACCTCGTCCAGGACGCCGAAGCGGCGCAGCTCCCGGCCGAGGAACAGGTTGGCCACCACGTCGAGGTTGTCGCAGAGCGCCAGGTCCTGGTAGACGGTGGCGATCCCGAGGTGCTGGGCGTCGTGGGGCCGGCTGATCGAGACCTGCCGGCCCTCCCAGGCGATGACGCCCTCGTCGGGCGGGTTCACCCCGGCGATCGCCTTGACTGCGGTGGACTTGCCGGCGCCGTTGTCGCCGACGAGTGCCACGACCTCACCGGGGTGCACCTCCAGATCGAACCCCTTGAGCGCCTGGACGGCGCCGAACCGCTTGGAGATCCCCCGCAGTGTGAGCACGGGTGGCTCCGGCAAGGGAACCGCCTCCTCCGCTCGCCCGTCGGACCGGCGCCGAGGCGCTCGTCCCTACTGGAGACCGGCCTCCTTGCAGGCCGCCGCATAGGTCGGGGTGCAGATCTCCTCGACCGTGTACAGGCCGTCCTTGACGACCGTGTCCTTGATGTTGGTCTTGTCGACGACGACCGGGGTCAGCAGGTTCGCCGGGACCTTGTTGCCACTGCCGCTGGTGACGGTGGTCGGGACGAGGTCGGCCGGGAGCTGCTTGCCCTCCGCCAGGTCGACGGCCATCGTCGCCGCGATGTCCGCCTCCGGCTTGTAGGGCTTCATGATCGTGATGGTCTGGGTGCCGAGCAGGATCCGCTGGATCGCGTCGAGCTGGGCGTCCTGTCCGGTCAGCGGCACGTTCATGCCCGAGGCCTTGAGCGCGGTCGAGATGCCCGCCGCCAGGCCGTCGTTGGCCGAGTAGACGCCGACGATCTTGTCCTTGCCCAGCGCGCTGATCGCGCCGGACATCTGCTGGTTGGCGTTGTTCGGGTCCCAGTTGGGCGTGTCGTACTCCTTGCCGATCTTCACCTTGCCGTCCAGCACCGAGTGCGCGCCCGCCTTGAACTGCGCCGCGTTCGGGTCGGTCGGCGAACCGTTGTGCATCACGATCACGCCGCTGCCGGCCTTGTCGCCGAGCGCGTCGAGCAGCGCCTGGCCCTGGAGCTGGCCGACCTTCTCGTTGTCGTACGAGACGTAGGAGTCGACGGGGCCCTGGGCGAGACGGTCGTACGCGACGACCTTGACGCCCGCGTCATGGGCCTTCTGCACCGAGGACTGGATCGATTTGGCGTCCACGGCGTCCAGGATGAGGACCTTGTCGCCCTTGGCGAGCGCGGTGTTGACCTGCTGCTGCTGGGTCGTGGCGCTCTCCGCGGCGTTGTAGTAGTCGATCTGCGCGCCGGGCGCCAGCTCCTTGATCTTCGCCTCGATGTAGGGCCGGTCGAACTTCTCGTACCGCGTGGTCTTGCTCTCCGGCAGCAGCAGCCCGATCCGCACGTCGTCCTGTGCCGACGTTCCCGCGCCCGGCTGGGCCGCGCCCGTGGTCGCCACCGCTCCCAGGGAGAGCGCGGCGGCTCCGGCCAGGGCTATCGCGGCCCGCAACGTTCGGGTCATGGGAGGCTCCTCTCGTCCGCCCCCCTTACCCCGCGCAGTCCCCCGACCGCGGCCGGCAGAACATGTCGCCTCTATCGACATTAGCCGCAACCTGCGGACCGGCAAGCGGGTGACGTCGCCCCGCGGCTCAGGAGGCGGCGGGGCCGTCCGCGGAACGCAGCAGCCGCAGGAACGCCTTCAGACCGGTGATGATCTCCTCGTTGTCGGTGAGGCGGTCCACCGTCGACTCGAACTCCCGGGCCAGCGCGGCGATCCTCCGGTCGGTCGCGTCGGCCCGCTCGTGCGCGGACAGCCCGACCGCGTCCGCGGTCCGGCGCAGCTCGGCGAGGGCCCGGTACTGCTCCTCCGCCCGGCCCTCCTGGACGGCGGCGCCGCTCTCCAGGGCGGCCACCCGCTCGCGCAGCGCCACCACGTCGTCACGCGGGTACGTCACCTCGCCGAGCAGCCGCCGGAGCCTGCGCCGCAGCAGCCCGAAGTACGCCCCGGCCGGCCGGAAGGCCGTGCTGAGCAGGAAGAACCCGGCGCACCAGTACCCCGCGGAGCGGCCCGTCGCCGAGGCGGCCGCCACCGCCGCCGCGGCGGTCGCCAGGTGCCCGGCGACGGCGACCCGCAGCATCACCCGGGCGATGCGCCGCGCCTCGACGTCCCGCTCCTTCGGGACGACGATGCCCTTCTCCCGGCTCACAGCGATCTCGGCGAGCACCGCGTGGGCCCGGAAGTACAGGTTCCACGGGGCGGTGAGGAGCAGCAGCAGCCACAGCAGAGCGAGGACGCCCGCCCCGACGGCGAGCACCGTGCCCGGCGGCGCCCCCACCGCGTACGCGAGCAGCAGTCCGCCGACCGCCAGTCCCGCCACCAGCACCCCGCCCAGGACCCTGCCCATGCCGTCCCTCCGCACCCGTCGCGCCCGAACTCCCTGGCGCCATGGTCCCGTCGGGCCTCGGCCCCGGCATGAGTACGGCTACTCAGATCCCGTCGCTCAGCGGGGTCCGGGGCAGGAACGCCGGCCGCAGCGAGGCGTCGACGGGGTCGTAGTAGCGGTGGAAGACCGGGGTGGCGGAACCGGAGACGGGCGGCACGATCCAGCTCCAGTCGGCCGGGGTGGCCCTGCCGAGCCGGCCCTCCCGCTCGATGTGGCGGAGGAAGCGCCCGGACTCCGTGTGGTGATCGGCCATCGTCACCCCGGCCTCCTGGAAGGAGTGCAGCACCGCCACGTTGAGCTCGACGAGGGCCCGGTCGCGCCACAGCGTCCGCTCGCTCGACCGGTCCAGCCCCAGCCGGGCGGCGACCACCGGGAGCAGGTCGTAGCGCTCGGCGTCGGCGAGGTTGCGCGCGCCTATCTCGGTCCCCATGTACCAGCCGTTGAACGGCGCCGCCGGATAGCGCACCCCGCCGATCTCCAGCGTCATGTCGCTGATCGCGGGCACCGCGTACCAGCGCAGTCCGAGTTCCGCGAACCACGGGTGGTCGGGATGGCTCAGCGCCACCTCGGTGACGGCGTCGTCCGGGAGCTCGTACCACTCGGGCCGCGCGCCTGGCCGCTCACGCACCATCAGCGGAAGCACCTGGAAGGGGTCTTCGCTCCGCTTCCACCCCTGGGCGACGGCCAGGCCGGTGAGCGGCGCGCTGCGCGGATCGCCGGTCCAGCGGCCGTCCGGGGCGTGGTGCCCGGCGTACCGCACCAGCTGGTCGTTGACGATCCGCGGACCGGGCCGGCCCGGCCGGTCCGGCGCGAAGACGGAGATCACCGGGCGGATCCGGCCGCCGTTGTCCGCCCGCCGCAGGTGCTCGAAGCAGTGCGCGGCGACGTCGTCGGCCGCCGTCACCTGCCGCAGGTCGCGGACCACCAGGCTCCGCCAGTACAGCCTGCCGATGCAGCGGGCCGCGTTCCGCCAGGCGACCCGGGCGCCGAACGCGAGCTCCTCGGCGGTGTGTTCGTACGTCCCGGTGCGGTCGATCTCCGCCCGCACCGCGCGGATCCGGCGGTGCGCGTCGCCCGCGCCCGGCTGTTCGGCGTGGAACAGGCGGAGGAACTCCTCCGCCTCCCGTCGGTCCACCGGCCCCTGCCCGCCGGACTCCGGCCCCGGGGGCGCGCCCGTCGGCGGGGCCGCGTCGGCGCCGGACGAGTACGGACAGGCGCCGCTCGCGGGGACGGACTTCCGGCGACGGCTCAGGCTAAAGATCAAAGGTGTTCCCTCCCGGGCTCATGACTACCGCATGAACACGTTCGGGCGCGGAGAGTAGGGCAATCTCCGTCCGGGGAGGGAAGCCCGCTGGTACGCTGCCGGGCTCCCCTCCCCTCGGCCGGACGTCAGGCGAGCACGACCGGGAGCTCGAACAGGTCGTTCTGGGTGACGACCGGCTTGTTCCGCAGCTCCTCGCGCGCGACGGCCAGACGCAGCCCGGGGAAGCGCGCGTACAGGGCGGGCAGCGCCACCGACGCCTCCAGGCGGGAGAGGGCGGCGCCCGGGCAGACGTGCGGGCCGTGACCGAAGGAGATGTGGCGGTTCGGCGTACGGGTCACGTCGAACGCACCCGCCGTCGGGCCGTGCTGCTCCTCGTCCCGGCCGATCGCGCCGAACGACACGATCAGCGCCTCGCCCTTGGGCAGGATGCGGTCGCCCACCTCGATGTCCTCGGTGGCGAAGCGGATCAGCACGTGCGAGGTCGGCGTCGACCAGCGCAGCGTCTCCTCGATCACGTTCGCCCACGGCACCTCGCCGGAGAGCACCAGGGCCCGCTGCTCGGGGTGGGTCTCCAGGGCGACGACGGCGTTCACGATGAGACTGATCGTCGTCTCGTGCCCGGCCGCCACCATCAGCTGGAGGGTGTTGGTGATCTCCTCCGTGGTGAGCCGGTCGCCGCCCTCCGACGCCTCGATCAGCGCGCTGGTGAGGTCGTCCCCGGGCTTCTCGGCCTTGCCCGCCACGATCCCCGCGAACAGCGTGCCGAGGTCCGCCATCATCTGCGGCACCTCCTCGGGCGGCGTCTGCGTCGAGAAGAACTTCTCGAACAGGGCCTTCATCCGCGGGTGGTCGACCGGGTCCACGCCCATGAGGTCGCTGACCACGTTCATCGGCAGCGGGTAGGCGAACTCCGCCTTCAGGTCCACGACCTCGCCCGCCGGGCGCTCGGCGAGCCGGTCCAGCATGCCCGTCGTCAGCGCCTCGATGCCCTCGCGCAGCCGCTCCACCCGGCGCGCGGTCAGCGCCTGAGCGACCAGCGTGCGCAGTCGGCGGTGCTCGTCGCCGTCGACCGTCAGCATCGACCTGCCGGGGTTCGCCAGGCCGATCAGCGGCCAGTCCATGGGTATCTCGCCGCGCTGCCAGGCGCCCCAGACGTCGATGTCCTTGACGAGGCGGGCGTCGGTGAGGAGCCGCCGCGCCTCGGCGTGGTGGGTGACGGCCCAGCAGGCCACCCCGCCGGGGAGGACGACCCGGGCCAGCGGGCCGGCGGCACGCAGCCGGGCGCTCTCGCCGTCGAGGTCGGCGACGAACGGGTCCAGGGCGATGGCGTCGGCGGCGGACGCGGCGTGGGCGTGCGGACAGGTCATCCGAGGGCTCCAAGGGCGGGGGTCGGGGTGTAGGTCACGGGGAGCGCGGACAGTCCGCGCAGCCAGGGCGAGGGGCGGCGCGCGAGGTCGGCCGCGGGAACCGCGAGGTCGACGTCCGGCAGCCGGTCGAGCAGCACCTCGATGCCGGTGCGCGCGATGGTCTCGGCGACCTCCTGCGCGGGGAACGGGCAGCGGTGCTCGCCGTGTCCGAAGGAGAGGTAGGCGTTGTTGCCGCCGGTGAGCCGGCCCGCGTCCGCACGCACGTGCGGGTCGGAGTTGGCGGCGGCCAGGCCCAGCAGCAGCAGGTCCCCGGCGCCGATCCGGCGCCCGCCCAGATGGGTGTCGCGCGAGGCCCAGCGGCCGGCGACGTTCTGGGTGGGGGTGTCCTCCCACAGGACCTCGTTCATCGCCTCGCCGACGCTGTGCCGGCCGCCGGACAGCGAGGCGGCGAACCGGTCGTCGGTGAGCATCAGCCGCAGCGAGTTGCCGATCCAGTCGGCGGTGGGCTGGTGGCCGGCGGCCAGCATGACCATGAGGTCCTGGGCGACCTCCTCGACCGTGAAGCCGGCCGTGTTGCCGAGCATCCGGGAGGCCACGTCGTCGCCCGGCGCCTCCGCCTTCGCGGCGAGCAGGCCGAACATCGACTCCGCCAGGTGGCGCTGGCCCTCCAGTGCGCCCTCCTGGCCGTTGATCATGTCGTTGAGGGCGGTGACCAGGCCCGGGCCCTGCTCGTCGGAGAAGCCGTAGACGCTGGCGAGGACACGCACCGGCAGCAGCATCGCGTACTCGGCGATGATGTCGCAGGACCCCTTGCCGCAGAGGGCGTCGATGAGCTCGTCGGCGAACCGCTCGGCGCGCTCCTTCAGGAGGAACGGGTCGATCCCCTCCAGGGCCGAGGAGATGACACCCGCGCGCTCGCGGTGCCGCTCGCCGACCGTGTAGAGGATCGACGGCTGCTTGCGGCCGATCATGGGCAGCAGCGGCCAGTCCGCCGGGATGGAGTCCCACTGGTTCCACAGCTCGGAGTCGCGCGAGAACAGCACCGGGTCGCTGGTGACCTGGTGGAGTTCGCGGTAGCCGAGCACCAGCCAGGCGGGGACGTCGCCGTCGAGCACGACGCGGGCGACGGCCCCGTGCTCGCGCCGGATCTGCCGGTACAGCTCGTTGGGGTCGGTCTGGAAGCGCGGCCCGCTCAGGGGGACGGGCGGGTGCTCGGAGAGGGTCACGGGGCGGGCTCCGGGATCGGCTGCGGGACCGGCGGCTCGGCCGGGGCGACGACGGTCCGCAGGTGCTCGACGAGTGAGATGAGGACCTGCTTGCTGGACTCCCGCGACCGGGCGTCGCAGAAGACCAGCGGAACCTCGTCGGCGAGGTCGAGGGCCCCGCGGATCTGGTCGGGGGTGTGGGCGGGGCCGCCGAAGTCGTTGCAGGCGACGACGAACGGCGTCCCGTGGTGTTCCAGGCGGTCGATGGCGTACCAGGAGTCGGCGAGCCGGCGGGTGTCGACGAGCACCACCGCGCCGAGGGTGCCGGAGAACAGCCGGTCCCACAGGAACCAGAACCGCTCCTGGCCGGGCGCCCCGAACAGGTACAGGACGTTGTGGGTGTCGAGCGAGATCCGGCCGAAGTCGAAGGCCACCGTGGTCGCCGACTTGGAGGCCACGCCGGCGGTGTCGTCGACGCCCTCGCCCGCCTGCGTCATCGTCTCCTCGGTGTTCAGCGGACGGATCTCGCTGACCGAGCGGACGAGGGTGGTCTTGCCGACTCCGAAACCGCCGACGACGACGATCTTCAGTCCGTTGTCGGCGGTGCTGTGCAGGGTCTGGCGCTGATCAGAGGTTACGGAGTCCAACGAGCACCTGCTCCAGGATGTCGTGATCGGGAAGGCGGTACGACGCGCGGGGATGCCGGGCGCTGATCCGGCCGGTGTCGTGCAGGTAGGCGAGGAGGATCCGGGTGATCGACACCGGCAGCCCGAGCCCGGCCGCCACCTCCACCACCGCGGTGGGGTAGCGGCACATGCGCAGGATGGCGGCGTGCTCGGACTGCATGCCGGGGGCCGGGTCGCTCTCGGAGACCACGAGGGTCACCAGGTCGAAGGAGTCGGACCCGGCGCGGCTGCGGCCGCCGGTCAGGGTGTAGAGCCGGTCGGGGGAGTCGTCCCGGCCCGGCCTGCCGCGGCTCATCCCCGGGGCCTCGCGACCAGGTGCTCGCCCAGCTGCTCGACCAGTTCCGACATGTTGTGGCCCACGAGGCCGGCGTCGGCGTCCTCGTCGGCGACGACCGCGAGGTGGGCGCCCTCGCCGGCCTCCACGATGAACAGGATGCCGCCGTAGAACTCGGCGATCGCGGAGCGGACCCCGCCGGTGCCGTCGCCGAACTCCACGGACGCACCGTGCGACAGGCTCTGGATGCCGGCGGCGATCGCGGCGAGCTGGTCGGCCTGGTCGACGGAGAGCTCGGGGGTGCGGCAGAGCTTGAGGCCGTCACGGGAGAGCACCAGGGCGTGCCGGGTGCCCGGGGTGCGTTCCAGCAGGCCCTCGAGGAGCCAGCTGAGCTTCTCGTCGGTGGTGGAGCCGGTCATTACGAGGTGCCTTCCGGGTACGGGGGGTTCGAGGACGGCGACGGCGTCCGCGGTGCGGACGTCCGGCCGGCCGGATCGGACGGTACGGAGGGGGTGTCCGGGCGGTCGCCGGGGGCTGCCGCGGCCGGGTCGGCCGGGGACGCGGTGTCCGCCCCGCCCTCGGGCTCGTCCTCCGGACGTGCGGTGGTGGCGCGGACGGCGCGGCGGAAGGTGCCGAAGCGGCTCGCCGCCCCGGCCGCCGCGCCGCTGCGCGGGCTCTCGGCGGGCGCCTTCCGGGCGGCCTCGGGCCCTTCGGGGTGGGCGGCGGCCATGGCCCGGCCGCGACGCCGCTGCGGCAGGCCGCTCTCGCCGAGCAGCGGCTGCTCACCGGTGGTCTCGGCGGCGCTGTCGTGGACGGTCTCGGGCTCGGGCACCGGGGCGGGCGCGGGGACGCGCGGCGCGCTCGCGGGGGCGGCGGCAGGGGTGGCGGGCGACGACAGGCCGCGCCCCGAGACCGGCGGCAGCGGGTCGGCGGGGCCGGCGGCCGGTTCGGCGGACGCGTGGCTGATCAGTTCCTGGGGGAGCATCAGCAGGGCGCCGGTGCCGCCGCGGGCGGAGGGGCGGAAGGACACGGTGAGACCGTGCTTGCGCGCGAGCCGGCCGACGACGGCGAGACCGAGACGGGTCCCGGAGAGCCCGGCCAGGTCCTGCGGGGCGGCGCCGACGGCGGCCTCCGCGCGGCGCTGCTGCACGTCGCTCATGACGAGGCCGCTGTCCTCGATGGCGATGATGACGCCTGCCGGGACCTCCTCGACGTAGACGTGCACCTCGGCGGTGGGCGGCGAGAAGTTCGCGGCGTTGTCCATGAGTTCGGCCAGGGCGTGCATGACGCCCTCGGCCGCGTGCCCGGCGACGGCCGCGTCGCTGCTGGAGTGCAGGCGCACCCGCTGGTAGCCGCTGATGCGGCCCATGGCGCCGCGCAGGATCGACTCCATGACGATGGGCCGGGCCCAGCGCCGGCCGGAGCGGGCGCCGCTGAGCACGGCGACGGAGTCGGCGAGCCGGCCCGCCTGCGCGGTGCGGTGGTCGAGGTGGAGGAGGTCGGTGAGGACGTCCTCGTCGGCGTGCCGGTTCTCCATCTCGCGGAGGTCGGCGAGCATGCTCGTGGCGAGCGCCTGCATGCGGCCGGCGGCGTTGGCGGCGGCGGCCATGGCCGCGGACCGGCCGGACTCGGCGCGGCGCAGCCGCGTCTCGAACCGCTCGGTCTCGGCGGCCCGTTCCCGGGTGAGCCCGGCGAGGGCGGCCGTGTGGGAGCGGGTGAGCTCCTCGGTCCGCGCGGCGTGGGCCGCCCGGGCCGCGGCGGTCTCCGCGTCCAGGCGTTCCCTGAGCGTGGCCGCCTCGCGGGCGGCGTTGGCGGTGAACCGCGCGAGGTACGCGTCCTTGGAGGCGATTTCGGCGGCGAGGGTCTCGGCCCGGCGGTTCAGCGCGCGTGCGATCCGCCCGTACCAGGTCACGGCGAAGGCCGAGGCCGACAGGAGCAGGACGCCGCAGGCGGCGAACCAGCCGAGCGGGGTGCGGACCTCGCCCGGTGCCGCGGCGACGGCCGCCGCGGCGAGCGCGCCGCCCGCGGCGGCGGTGAGCAGCGAGGCGGTCAGGGCAGGACGGAAGGGGGTGGGTGACGCCGACATCAACCAGACTCTCGGGAGCGGGCACACGGGGAAGGGAGTCGCAACGACGGCACTATAGATCCGTTGTTGATCAGTTCGGAACTCTTGTGATCGGATCGGCATTCATTGAAGAGAATACTTTTCCGATACTGCGCCCAGAAGGTCCGAACTTGCTCGCCCCCCAGGAAGTACCGTGCGGTAAGCGCTTCCTGATCCCCCCTCGGTCACTCCCCGCTCCCTACTCGCCCCGGAAAGGCTCCGGTTGGGCCTTCGGGCGAGGGAGCGTGAACCCGGTTCCCGCCGGATCGAGCGGTAGACGAGTTCCTCGTGCCTCCGCGTCAGCCGCCGCGAGCGCCGGATGTGGTCGACCGCCCGCCGCCGGGCGGTCGAAGTCAGCCAGGCGGCCGGGTTGTCGGGCACCCCGGAGACGGGCCACTGCTCCGGGGCACCGACGAGCGCGCCCTGCACCTGCTCCTCGGCCGGCCCGACCCCGCCTGGCCCGTGCCGCCCGGCCCACCTGCCGGCGAGGTCCGGACGAGACGGCCCGCACCCCCGTCCGTTCGCGGGATGCGCCGGGGTGAGGGAGGCTCGGGAGAGCGGCGGGAGTTCCTCGGCACGTCGTCCGCCGCCGCGCCCGGGTGCGGCGGGCCCGCCCCCGGGACCGTCGGCCGGCCGGACATCCCCGCGGGAGGAGCGAGTGAACGCGGAACAGCCTCGGGTCACGACGGACGAGAGCACCTGGAGCGAGGCGATCCTGGGGGCCGTCTTCACCCAGGCCGAAGTGGGGCTCCACGTCCTGGACCAGGACCTGCGCGTCATCAAGGTGAACCGCGTCGCCGCCGCGCTGCGCGGCCTCCCGGTCGACCGGATCGTCGGGCGGCGCGCGGCCGAGGCGTACGCCACCCTCGGCGTCTCCGCCGACGAGGACCTCCTGCTCGACGTCCTCGCCACCGGCCGCCCGGTGGCCGACCGGCTGGTGACCGGCCCGCCGTCCGCCGGCCGTCCCCGCCCGCGCGTCTTCTCCGTCTCCGTCCACCGCCTGGAGGACGGGGACGGCCGCGTCCTCGGCCTCGTCGTGACCAGCACCGACGTCACCGCCCGCGAACGCGCCCAGGCCAGGCTCGCCCTCCTCCACGACGCGCACGAACGGATAGGCACCGGCCTCGACGTCGAGCGCACCGCCCGCGAGCTCGTCCACGTGACCCTGCCCCGGTTCGCGGACTCCGTCGTCGTCGCCCTCACCGACGCCGTCCTGCGCGGCAGGGACCCGGCCCTGGACGCCGGCGACACCACCCCGCTGCTGCGCTGCGCCGCCGCCGGCCGGACGGCCGCGGGCCCGGCCGTACCGGACGTCGGGCCGGTCCTGCTGCCGGGGATCTTCGGCGACGGGCTGCCGCCGTCCGCCTCCCTGCTGCCCGGCTCGGCGACGGGCGGCGTCCCCGCGGCCGACGACGGCCACCCCGGCCCGGGCCTGGTGGTGCCGCTCGCCGTGCACGGCCAGGTCCTCGGCGTCGTCGCCTTCCACCGCGCCGTCGGCGCAGAGCCCTACGGGCAGGACGACCTGGCGCTCGCCGACGCCATCGCGGCCCGCACCGCGACCTGCCTGGACAACGCCCTGCGGTTCACCCGCGAGCACATCGTGATGTACGCCCTCCAGTCATGGCCCCTGCGCCAGCACGAGGCCACCCAGCGGGCCGTCGACGTCGCCCAGCGGCACCGCCCCGGCGGCACCGGCGCCGGGTCCTGGTACGACGTGATCCCCCTCCCCGGAGCCCGCGTCGCCCTCGTCGTGGGACAGGTCGAGAACCCGGGGCTGAGCGCGGTGGCCACCATGAGCCGGCTGCGGACCGCCGTCCACAGCCTGACCACGCTCGACCTCGACCCCCACGAACTCCTGGCCCGGCTGCACGCCGTCACCCGCCGGCTCTCCGTGGAGCACACGACGGGGCCGAGGGCCGACGAACCCACCGCGAGCTGCACGATCGCCGTGTACGACCCCGTCGACGGCCGGATCGACATCGCCCAGGCCGGTACCTCCCTCTTCGCGGTCGTGCGCCCCGACGGCTCGGTGGACGAGCGGCCCGTCGAGGACGGGCCGCTCCTCGGGGCCGGAGGACCGCCGTTCGCCTGCGCGACCGCCGTGCTGCCCGAGGGGAGCACGCTCTGCCTGGCCTCCGCGCCCGCGCCCGGCGACGACGGCGCCCGCTCGGAGGAGATCATGGCCGCCCTCGCCCGCCCCGACCGCCCGCCGGAGACGATGGCCGACGACGTCGAGCGACTCCTCGCCCCCGACCGCGTCCTCCTGCTGGCCCGCACCCGCCGGCTGTCCGCCGACGAACTCGCCGAGTGGGAGATTCCGTTCGACTTCGAGGCGGTCGGCACCGCCCGCGCGCTCGTCGAGGAGCGCCTCGACGCGTGGGAGCTGCCGCTCGACCCGTTCACCGTCACGCTGGTCGTCAGCGAACTGGTCACCAACGCCATCCGCTACGGCGCCGAGCCCGTCGTCCTGCGGCTCCTGCGGCAGGGCTCCGGGCTGATCTGCGAGGTCTCCGACGCCGGCCAGGCCGCCCCGCACCTGCGCCACGCGAAGGCGGTCGACGAGGGCGGCCGGGGCCTGCTGATCTGCGCCACGATCGCGGAGGACTGGGGCGTGCGGCACACCGACGACGGCAAGGCCGTCTGGGCCGCGATCGGCACCCGGCCGACCGCCGCCCGCTGACCGCGTCCCCGGGGCCGCGAGCCCCTCAGGACCGACGGGGCGCCGCTCCGCTACCGCGTCGCCCCGTTGCGCCAGACCGTCAGGTCGATCGTCATGTACGTGCTGGGGGAGTCCTCCGGCGACAGACCCCTGACGGTGACGAGGCCCAGGTGGCCCGAGCCCGTGGTGACGCAGACCTGCCGGCCCGTGGACAGCTTGTTCACGTAGATGTTCTCGGTGAAGCGGGTCTCCGCCCGGCACGTGGCGAGGGACCCCTCCTGCCCCGGGTCCAGCAGCACCAGACTGCCGCCGCTGCTCTCGGCGTCCAGGTAGCCGCCGGTGTCGTAGGAGAGCTCGTAGCCCCCGTCCTCGCCCGCCTGGGGCCGCACGGACTCGTCCCCGAGGGTGAGGTGGTAGCCGGCGGTCAGGTTGACGGCCTTGAAGTCGGACGGCTTCGGGTCGGCCGCCGAGGGCTTGGCGGCGGGCGTCGCACCGGACGCACCGCCCGCGCCGCCGCCCGTCGCGCCGCCGTCACTCCTGCGGGGCTTCCCCCCGCCGTCCGCCGTGGTCTCCCCCTGGTCCTTCAGCACCACGTACGCCGTCACACTGCCCGCGACGGCGAAGGCCACCGCGGCGGCGACGGCGACGAGCAGCCCGCGCCGGGCCGGGGCCTGCCCGGTGCCGGGGTGCGGGTACGGCGCGGTCGGGTAGCCGCCCTGGGGGTACGCCTGCGGCGCGTACGGCTGCGGGGGGAGACCCTGCGGACGGGCGGGCGCCGGCGGCTGCCCGGCCGGGGGACCGAAGCCTGCGGGCGGCGCCGTCGCGGGAGCCGCGGGAGGTGCCGCCGGACGGACCGGCGGCCCGGCCGGAGCCGTGGGCGCGTGGGCCGCCGGGGGGCCGGAGGGCGCGGTGGGGGAGGAGGCCGCGGGCGGGCCCGACGGCGCGGTGGGGGCGTGGCCCGCCGTCGGCGCGACGGTCGGCGGCGGAGGCGTCTGCGGCGGCGCCGGAGCGGCCGTGCGGGCCGTGATGTCGGCGGACACCACGCCCGGCAGCCAGTCCTCGGGCCGGCGCAGCACGGTCGACGCGTTCGCGGCCTGGCAGAGCCCGATGATCTCCGGGATCGTCGGGCGGGACGCGGGCTCCTTGGCGAGGCAGCGGGTGACCAGCTCGCGCAGCCGCTCGGGCACCGCGGAGAGGTCGGGCTGCTCGTGCACGATCCGGTACAGCACCCCGTGCGAGGTGCCCTCGCCGAACGCCGGGACACCGGTCGCCGCGTACGCCGCGACCTGACCGAGCGCGAAGATGTCCGTGGCCGGGGTGACCTTGCTGCCCGCCGCCTGTTCGGGGGCCATGAACGACGGCGTGCCGATCGTGACCCCGCTGCCGGTCAGCGAGGTCGCGTCCGCGGCGTGCGCGATGCCGAAGTCGATGACCCGGGGGCCGTCGGCGGCGAGCAGCACGTTGGACGGCTTGAGGTCGCGGTGCACGATCCCGGCGCCGTGGATCACGTGCAGGGCCTCCGCCATCCCCGCGACGAGCAGCAGCACCGTCTCCACCGGCAGAGCCCCGTGCGCGACGACCGCGTCGGCGAGGGACGGACCCGGCACGTACGCGGTGGCCAGCCAGGGCTGCGTGCCGTCGGGGTCCGCGTCGATCACGGGCGCGGTGAACAGGCCCTGGACGCGCTGCGCGGAGCGCACCTCCTGGGCGAAGCGGCGGCGGAACTCGGCGTCCTCGCCGAACTCGGGGCGGATGAGCTTGATGGCGACGGCGCGGCCGCCGGGCGTGTACGACAGGTACACCTTCCCCATGCCGCCGGCGCCCAGCCGGGCGGCGAGACGGTACCCCGCGACCGTGGTGGGATCGTCCGCCGCGAGCGCCTGGAAGACCTCGCCGCCACCGCCGCGACCCGACTGCCGCTCACTCATGTACCCAAGTCTCCCCACGCGGACCACTGTTGCCGGACGGCACCCTACCGGTGCCCGGGGAGACTCCACGCGGGGCGTCGCGCCGTGACGTCGGCCATGGTTCGCCGCGATCCGGCACGGGGACGCGCGCCCTCAACTATGTTACCGGCGTGGAGCAGTTGATCACCGAAGATCCGACGCGCATCGGCCCGTACCGCCTCATCGCCCGGCTGGGCGCGGGCGGCATGGGACTCGTCTACCTGGGGCGGTCCGAGGCCGGCCGCACCGTCGCCGTCAAGGTGGTGCAGGCCGAGCACGCCCAGCACCCCGAGTTCCGGCAGAGGTTCGCCCGCGAGGTCGCGGCCGCCCGCCGGGTGGGAGGCGAGTGGACGGCCGCCGTGCTCGACGCCGACACCGACGCGCCCGTGCCCTGGGTCGCCACCCAGTACATCCCCGGGCCCGACCTCACGACCGTGGTCGCCCGGGACTTCGGGCCGCTGCCCGAGCCCTCGGTCCGGACCCTCGCCCACCGCCTTGCCGCGGCCCTGGGGTCGGTGCACGCGGCGGGGCTCATCCACCGCGACCTCAAGCCCTCGAACGTCCTGGTCACCGTGGACGGGCCGCGCGTCATCGACTTCGGCATCGCGCGGGCCATGGACGGCCTGGCCGGGGACAGTCTCCGCACCCGCACCGGCATGCTGATCGGCTCGCCCGGCTTCATGTCGCCCGAACAGGTCAGGGGCCTCGAACTCACCCCGGCCAGCGACGTGTTCTGCCTCGGCGCCGTCCTCGTCTACGCCGCCACCGGCCGGCTCCTCTTCGGCGCCTCGGACTCCAGCCTCCACGCGCACCTCTTCCGGATCGCGGAGGAGGAGCCGGACCTCACCGGCGTGCCGGACTCCCTGGCCGGCCTCGTCCGCGCCTGCCTGGACAAGGACCCGGCGCGCCGGCCCACGCCCGCCGAGGTCGCCGCCCGCACCGCCGGCGACGGCGCCGAGGAGTGGCTGCCCGGCTCGGTCCTCGCCCAGCTCGGCCGCCATGCGGCCCGCCTGCTCGACTTCACGCCCGAGACGCGGGTCCCGCCTGAGGCGACGCCCGCCCCGCAGGACCCGCGCGTCCCGTCACAGCCGCTGCCGCCCCCGCCGGCGTACACCCCGACCACGCCCGTCGGCCGGCGGCCGTCCGGGGGCTTCGGGCCGGCGGACGGAACCGTGCCGGGGCACTGGGCCCCGCCCGCGTCGCCGCCCGAGGCGCCGGGGACGTCCCCGAAGCGCTGGTGGGGACTCGCGGCGGCGGTGCCGGCGCAACTCCTGGTGGCGGTCGGCTCGTCGGCGATGTACACGGCGCTCCCCGCGGCCCAGGCCGACCTGGGCGTCGGCGTCGACACGCTGCGCACCCTGCTCCTCGCCCAGGCGCTCACCTTCGGCGCGCTGCTGCTGTGCGGCGGGCACCTGGCCGACCTCCTCGGCCGCCGGAAGACCCTGCTCGTCGGCCTGGCCGGGGCCGCCCTGTCCGCCGTGCTCGGCGGCTCGGCGAGCGCCACCGCCCTGCTCGTCGCGGCGCAGGTCCTCATGGGCGCCTCCGCCGCGCTGGTGTCCACGGCGGCGCTGGCGCTGGTGGCCGGCGGCTTCACCGACCACCGGGAACGGGGCAGGGCCTTCGGGGTCTACGCCGTGCTCGCCGGCGGCGGTCTGGTGATCGGCGACTACGCGGGCGCCTGGCTGGCCGACGGGCTCGGCTGGCGCTGGTGCTTCTACGGCACCGTGCCGCTCGCCGCCCTGGCGGCCGCGCCGGCGAGCGGCGTCGCCGACGAGCGGCGGGGCCGTGCGCCCGCCCGCTTCGACGTGGTCGGGGTGCTGCTCGGTACGGCCGGCCTGGCCGCGCTCGGCTACGGCCTGGACGCGGCCGGCACGGCCGACGGCTCGGGCTGGACCGAACCGCTGACCCTGCTGCTCCTCGTGGCGGGCGCGGCCCTGCTCGGGGCGTTCGTCCTGTGGCAGACGCGGACGGCGGACCCGCTCGTCCCGCAGGCCCTCCTCGGGGACCGCCGGCGCCTGGGCGCCCTCCTCGTCCTGGCCCTCGCGGGCGTGGCGGCCTCCGTCCTCCTCCTGGTCCTGTACCGCTATCTGACCGGCGCCCTCGACATCCCCACGCCCGCACAGGTCTCCCTCGCCCTGCTGCCGGTGGCGGGTGCTCTCCTGGTCGTCTCCACCCAGGTCGCCGCGCGCCTCCAGCACCGGACGCCACCCGGTCGCCTCGTCGCTCCGGGGCTGCTGACCGCGGCGACCGGAGCGGCCCTGCTGACCGGGCTGGAGAGGGACAGCTCGTACACCGGTCTGGTGCTGCCCGCCCTGCTCCTGGTCGGTCTCGGCCTCGGACTCGCCCTCTCCCCGCTGCTCGCCACCGCGACCGGCGCGGCGCCCGCGGGGAAGGCCGGCGGGACCGCGGCGGTGGTCCTCGCGCTGCAGAGCCTCGGCGGGCTGCTCGCCGCCCCGCTGCTCGCCGCCCTCCTCGCCCCGGTGATCGCGGGCCGGCTGAGCGGCACCGACGTCCCCGAGGGCCTCAGGAAGGCCCTGGAGAACGGCTATCTGCTGCGGCCGCATGACTTCCCCGAGGCGCTGGGCGAGGTCGTCACGCGGTCGGAGGGGGCGGTCCTGGCCGGTTACTCGGTCGCCTTCTGGTGCGTGGCCGGCCTGTGGGTGCTCGCGGGGCTGCTGGCCCTCGCGCTGATCGGCTCCGAGGAACGGCCCCCTGGGGCGGCGTCTCGTTAACTCCCTTGTCGGCAAGGGTGGTTGACGAAAGGTCTGGACCAACCTACGGTCTGCTGGAGCGCGCGCGAAGCCTAGGAACACCCCCACGTCCTCAGGAGCACGCATGCCGGTCCCCCGCCTCACCCGCCTCCTCGGAGCGGGCCTCAGCACCCTGCTCGCCGCCACCGCCCTCGCGGCCTCCGCCGCCCTGACCCCCGCCGCCGCGGCCCCCGCGGCGGACACCTGCGCCCTCAAGCAGAAGCCCGCGGGCAAGGTCCTCCAGGGCTACTGGGAGAACTGGGACGGCGCCGCCAACGGCGTCCACCCGCCCTTCGGCTGGGCGCCGATCGACGACCCCCGCTTCGCCGCCCACGGCTACAACGTGATCAACGCCGCCTTTCCCGTGATCCGTTCGGACGGCACGGTGCTGTGGGAGGACGGCATGGACAGCACCGTCCGGGTCTCCACCCCGGCGGAGATGTGCCGCGCCAAGGCGGCCGGAGCCACCCTCCTGCTGTCGATCGGCGGCGCCACCGCCGGGATCGACCTCAGCTCCCGCGCCGTCGCCGACCGGTTCGTCGAGACCGTCGTGCCGATCCTGAAGACGTACAACTTCGACGGCATCGACATCGACATCGAGACCGGCCTCGTCGGCAGCGGGTCCATCGGCACCCTCTCCACCTCGCAGGCCAACCTGGTCCGCATCATCGACGGCGTCCTCGCCCGCATGCCCGCCGGCTTCGGACTGACCATGGCCCCCGAGACCGCGTACGTCACCGGCGGCAGCGTCGCCTACGGATCCATCTGGGGCGCCTACCTCCCGATCGTCAAGAAGTACGCGGACAACGGCCGCCTGTGGTGGCTCAACATGCAGTACTACAACGGCAGCATGTACGGATGTTCCGGCGACTCCTACTCCGCCGGGACCGTCGCCGGCTTCGTCGCCCAGACCGACTGCCTCAACCGCGGCCTGGTGATCCAGGGCACCACCGTCAAGGTCCCGTACGACAAGCAGGTCCCCGGCCTGCCCGCCCAGCCGGGCGCCGGCGGCGGCTACATGGCGCCGACCGCCGTCGCGCAGGCGTGGAACCACTACGGCGGAGCGCTCAAGGGCCTGATGACCTGGTCGGCCAACTGGGACGGCTCGAAGAACTGGACCTTCGGCAACAACGTCAAGGCGCTCCAAGGCCGCTAGCACGGCACCCGGACGCCCCCCGGCACGACGCGACGCCCCCGCCCCGGCGGGGGCGTCCGCGTCTCCCGCGTCTCCCGCGTCTCCCGCGTCTCCCGCGTCTCCCGCGTCTCCCGCGTCTCCCGCGTCTCCCGCGTCTCCCGCGTCTCCCGCG
>NZ_JBVJMN010000054.1:30665-61907 GCF_055584185.1 Streptomyces sp. NPDC104202
CGTCCGCGTCTCCCGCGTCTCCCGCGTCTCCCGCGTCTCCCGCGTCTCCCGCGTCTCCCGCGTCTCCCGCGTCTCCCGCGTCTCCCGCGTCTCCCGCGTCTCCCGCGGGACCGCCCCCGCCGACCCCGACGGGTCGACCCTGGTGCCCCGCACGGGGGTTGTGCTTTGCTGGGCCCATGACCCTGCTCGTGATGCGCCGCCACGTGGACTACGCGCGCGTCACGACCACGTCCTGTTCGGGCTGACCGAAGCCCGCCCCACCGGCGCCCCCCCGCCCTCGCGCGGACGCCGCGTCCCGCGCCCCGCGCGCCCACCCCGCACGGTCCGCCCGGCCGGTCCCTCCGCCTGCCCCGGGCCGGCGCGGGTCTCGGCGGCGGTGCCGCGCGCCCCCGTCGCACCCCGCAGGAGGACACATGAGCGTCCCGACCGTCACACCCGCCTTCACCCGGGAATGGGAGGAATGGCACCGGGCCAAGGACGCCCGGCTCGCCGCCGAGCACGGCTTCCTCGCCATCACCGGCCTGCACTGGCTCGCCGCCGAGCCCCTGCGCGTCCCCGGCGCGCCCGGCACCTGGTCGACCGGACCCGACGGCGTCACCGTCGCGCTCGACGCGGGGGAGGAGCTCCTCGTCGACGGTACCGCGGTCCGGGGACGGCACGCCTTCGGCGTCCTCCCCGAGCGCGGCGGGGTCGACGCCGTCTGGGGCGACGCCGTCATCGAGGTCGCCCGGCGCGGCGGCCACGACATCGTCCGGCCGCGGCACCCCGACCACCCGCTGCGGACCGCCTTCCGGGGAACCCCCGCCTACGCGCCCGACCCCCGCTGGGTGGTCACCGGCCACTACGTCCCCTTCGCCGAACCCCGGCCGACGACCGTCGGCGCCTCCGTCGAGGGCCTGCGGCACGTCTACGACGCGCCCGGCCGCATCACCTTCCGCCTCGACGGCCGCGAGCTGGGCCTGACCGCCTTCAACGGCCACGCCCCCGGCACCTTCACGGTCCTCTTCACCGACGAGACCTCGGGTGTCACCACCTACGCGGCCAACCGCGACCTGCGCGTCGACGCCCCCGGACCCGACGGCTCGGTCGTCCTGGACTTCAACCGGGCCACCAACCTGCCCTGCGCCTACACCGACTTCGCCACCTGCCCGCTGCCCCCGGCGGAGAACCGGCTCCCCGTCGCGATCGAGGCCGGGGAGCGGATCCCCCACGGGCGACGGGCCTGAGACCCGGGCCGCCGGCGGCACCGTCCACCGCCGGCGGCCCGGACCCCCTCAGTCGTGCAGGTTCTGCTCCGCCCAGACCACCTTGCCGGTGACGGTGCGACAGGAACCCCACCGACGGCAGAGCATGTTGATCAGCTGGAGGCCGCGCCCGCCCTCGTCGCTGAGGTCGGCGTGCTGGATCTGCGGCAGGTCCGGTCCGGTGTCGGAGACCTCCACGACGAGCCGCTCGCCCCGCAGCAGGCGGAGCTCACCCGGGCCGTTGCCGTAGCGCAGCGCGTTGCCCACGAGCTCCGAGACGACGAGTTCGCACACGTCGGCGAGGTCGGACAGCTCCCACGCGGCGAGCTGCTCGGTGACCAGGCCCCGCGCCACCGACGCGGCGCGCCCCTCGCGCGGCAGCTGCCACACCCGCAGGTCCTCGGTGGTGCCCGAGGTCTCTGCCGTGGTCGTCGCGGTGAGGATCACCGCCTCGTCGAACCGGGCGTCGCCCGCCGGGGCGCGTTCCACCAGACCGGCGGCCAGGTCAGGGCCGGCGCGCAGGTCGCGCGCCGCCGACCGCAGCAGGTCCAGCTGACGGTCCAGGTCGGCCGTGCGGGACTTGACCAGACCGTCGGTGTACATCACCAGGTCGCCGCCCTCGGGGACCCGTACCCGGACGGGGTCGTACGGGATCACCCCGGTGCCGAGCGGCGCGCCGACCGGCACGTCGACGAAGTCGGCGCCGCCCTGCCCGTCGAGCAGGAGCGGGGGCAGGTGCCCGGCGCTGGCCAGCGTGTACGTGGAGTCCACCGGGTCGTACACCGCGCACAGACAGGTCGCGACCTGCTCGTCCTCCAGGTCGCGGGTGGCGAGGTCCAGCCGGGCCAGGACGCGCTCCGGGGCCATGTCCAGGGTCATCAGGGTGCGCGCGACCGCCCGCAGGCGTCCCATGGTCGCGGCGGCGGGCAGCCCGTGGCCCATCACGTCCCCGACCATCAGCGCCGTACGGCCGCTGGGCAGGGCCATCACGTCGTACCAGTCGCCGCCGACCCCGTGGTGGGCCGTGGCGGGCGCGTACTCGGCGTGCAGCCGCAGCCCCGGCGTCACCGGCGTCGCGCGCGGCAGCAGGCTGCGCTGCAGGGACACGACGTGCTCGCGCTCGCGTCCGTACAGGCGCGCGTTGTCGATGAAGACGGCCGCCCGGGAGGCCAGCTGCTCGGCCAGCGCGAGGTCCGTGGTGGAGAACGGCGGCGAACCCGGGCCGCGGACGAAGTCGGCGCTCCCGAGCAGCAGCCCGCGGGCGATCAGGGGCACCGCGAGGTAGCTGTGCACGCCGGCGGCGCGCATCTTCGCCGCCGCGCTGGGCGTGGGCGCCACCTTGATGTAGTCGTCGTTGCGCATCCGGCTCAGGAGTACGGGCCGGCCCTGTCGCAGGCAGTAGCGGTGCAGCAGCGTCTCGTGCTGCTCCTCGGCCCGGACGAACGTCTCGCCGACCGGGGTCGGTTCCAGGGAGGACAGCTCCTCGACGGCGCACAGCGCGGCGGCCCGCAGCTGCGGCACGCCCGTGCCCGTCCACCGGGAGCCCTCCTCGCCGCGCAGGACGCTCTCCAGGATGTCGACGGCGGCCCCGTCGGCGAAGCCCGGCACGGTGAACTCGGCGAGCTCCTGCGCGGTCCGCTTGAGGTCCAGGCTCGTCCCGATCCGCGACGTGGCGGCGTTCAGCCAGGCGAGCCGGCCGCGGGTCGACATCCGGTCGAGCGGAACGCCCCCGTCGCTCCGGGCGAACCGCCCGCGCGCACCGGCCGACCGTTGCGCCGTCGAGCCCCGTCCGCTCGAAGCCCGGCTGGTCAGGCGCCTCCTCTGGTTGCCGCCGTTCACTCTTTCGGCCTCCACACAGGAACTCGAACGTTCTAGGTGCACAGCATGCACCGGAACCGGCCGCCGTGCACCAGCCATGCGGAAGACGGATGCGCAAGTCGACGCCGTGGCGCGGGCCGGAGGCCCGCGGACCGCCGGGCCGGCGCCTCAGCCGGAGGTCTCCTTCGCGGCCGTCTCGATCAGGGTGGCGACGGCCTCGGGCTGGGAGGCGAGGGACGCGTGGCTCGCGTCGAGCTCGATGACGGCGCGCGGGTTCATGCGGGCCGCCATGCGCCGCTCGTTGTCGGGATGGATCATGCGATCCTCGGTCGACACCTGGTACCAGCAGGGCTTGGACCGCCAGGCCGGCGCGGTCACCGTGTCGCCGAAGGTGGAGGCCCGCGGCGCCTTCTGCGTCACCGCCATGACGAGGGTCTCGTCCGGCGTGAGGTCCTGGGCGAAGCTCTCCTGGAACTTGTCCTGCTTGATCCAGAGGTAGCCGTCGGAGTCGGGCGCGATGTTCTCGAAGGCCGCCGGCGGGTGCTCCTGGCTGAGCCCTCCGGGGCTCTCGCCGGCGTCCGGGGCGAAGGCCGCGACGTACACCAGCGCCGTGACGTTGGGCAGGTCGCCGGCCTCGGTGATGACGGCGCCGCCGTAGGAGTGGCCGACGAGGACGACGGGGCCCTCGACCTGCCGCACCATCCGGCGGGTGCGCTCGGCGTCGTCGGCGAGCGAGGTGAGGGGGTTCTCGACGGCGTGCAGCCGGTCGAAGCCGCGCTTGCGCAGCTCCACGATCACCTTCGCCCAGTGGGCGGCGCCTCCCCAGAAGCCGTGGACCAGGACGACGGTGGGCTTGGCGCTCATGGCGGGGTTCCTTTGCGGGTTCGTGCGGCCGGCGACCTCGGGAGAACGCTCCGGTCCGGGCGGATGCCCGGCCGTGCCGGGAGGGCGGGTCGGCGGGGCGCGTCACTGGGAGCGAGTCTCCTCCGGACCGGCGCCCGCGGCGCGGTGCGAGGCGCAATGGAGTGACCCGCCCCGGCCGCGGCGGCGCACGGCCGCCTCGCGCGGGACGCCGTGGGGCCCGTCGAGCGCCACCGGACGCCGAGAGCCCGTCGGCGACGGCCGACGGGCCCCACGGCGTCCCCGGTGACACCCCGGTGACACCCCGTGTACGGGCCGGGACCTACGGCTCCTCGGCTGCCGCCGCCCTGCGCTCGGCCCGGAAGCCGGTGGCCACCACGGTGACCAGGCAGAAGGCGATGACGATCTCCGCCCAGAGGAAGGCGAGGTAGTCGATCAGCGAACCTTTCGGCGGTGTGCCCGGGGCGGTGTTGCGGAAGGCGGCCAGCGCGAAGAGCGTCGCGGCCATCCAGCCCAGGGCGGGCCAGGTCAGGCCCAGGCGCCGGGTGACGAGGAACCACGCGCCGGTGAGCACCGCGAGGGCGAGCGCCCACATGGCGGCCATCATGAACACGCTGAAGACGAGCACGCTGTTGGAGCGTGCCAGCGAGACGTCGAAGACGGCGGCGCCGTCGGCCTCGGTGGCGTCCACGCCCGCGGAGAAGAGCGCGTCCGCGTTGGTCAGCGTCATGCGGACGGGCACCTTCTCGCCGCCCATCGTGGCGCTGAACTCGAGGGCGGCCTCGTACGCGTCGAAGGGGTGGTCCGTGACCGAACCGCCCGTCAGGGTGACGGGCAGGTCCCTGGTGGCGATCCGGCTGTGCGCCGCGAACGACAGGTCGCCCCGGGTCGACGTCGACGTCTGGAGGGTCAGGTCACCGGCGGGTGAGACCCCGCCGGCCTCGGCGAGGTCGCCCCGCGGCGTGACGAGCACCCGCAGGGTCAGCTCGCGGCCCGCGGCGTCGACCCGCTGGATCGAGGCGTCGACGTCCACGCGGTCCGGCTCGCGGCTTCCGGCGCCGTACCGCGTGTCCAGGGCCTGGCGCTCGCCGAACTGGAGCCAGGTCCCCAGGGCGATGGCGGCCAGGACGAGCACACCGCCGATCACCGCGGGGAGGAGTCCGGCCCGGTCGGTGCGCCGGCGCCGGGCGCGGGGCGGCTGCGGCGGCTGGGTTCCGGCCGTCACTCGACCGGCTTTCCGGGCTGGTCGTGGGTGGCGCAGTGGATGCCGCCGCCACCGGTGGCGATGGTGTCGATGCTCAGCTGCACGACCTCCCGCTCGGGGAACTGGTCCTGCAGGATGCCCAGGGCGCGGTCGTCGGCCTTCTTGTCGCCGAACTTCGGCATGTACACGGCGTCGTTGCCGACGTAGAAGTTGGCGTAGGTGGAGAGGAAGTCCTCCGTGTAGCCGGTGACCAGGTCGGGGTCGGGCTGTGGGAGGTCGATGATCTCGAACGCGCGGCCCTGGGCGTCGGTCGCCTCGCTGAGCACGGCCATGGCCTGGTCGGAGGAGCGCGACCAGGAGTCGGCCGGCATGCCGGGGAAGGCCCGGTCCAGGAGGATCACGCCGGGCGCCGTGAACCGGACGAGGCTGTCGACGTGGGCGTCGGTGATGTCCTCGCCGCGCACGCCCTTCAGCCAGATGACCTTCTCCATGCCGAGGAGTTCCTTGAGCTCGGTCTCGATCCGGGCGCGGGACATGCCGCGGTTGCGGTTGTCGTTGACGATCGAGCTCTCGGTGATCAGGAGCGTGCCCTCGCCGTCCGTCTCGAACGAGCCGCCCTCGGCGACGAGCGGGGCCTGGACGCGCGGGATGCCGTACTTGCGCAGCAGGAGCCGGCCGACCAGGGCGTCGTTGTCGTGCGTCTGCTTGTTGCCCCAGCCGTTGAAGTTGAAGTCGACCCCGACGACCTTGCCCTCCTCCTCGACGAAGACGGGGACGGTGTCGCGCGCCCAGAGGTCGTCGACGGGCATGTCGATCACCTCCACGCCGGAACCGCAGGCCTTCTGGGCGGCGGCCCGCTGCTCGGGGCGGGCCATCATCACGACGTACTCGAACTCGGAGATGGCGCGGGCGACGCGTGCGATGTCCTGGCGCACGTAGGGGAGGTCGTCCTCCCAGACGGACTCGAGCGCGGGCCAGGACATGAAGGTGCGGGCGTGGCTCTCCCACTCGGCGGGCATGCGGATCCCCTCGTCCGAGGGGGCGGCCTGGCCGGTGGTGGGGGTGCCTGCCGACTGTCCCGGGTCGCCGGGGCCGCACGCGGTGGCGCCGAGGGCGAGGGCGCCGATGCCGGCGAGGACACGCAGCGCCGAGCGGCGGGAAGGGAGGTCGGACATGGGGGGTCTCCGATCGTGGGCTCGCGGGACCGGGAGTCCGGCAGGTGTGGGGGCGCCGGGTGGGGCGAGCGCCGCGCGCTCGTCTCCCGCCCCGTCCTCCAGGGTGCACGTACCGCTCCGAGAATCCCCGGTACCGCGAGGGGGGATACGGCCTTCGTGTCGCCACTGTGGCACTGACTGAAAATTCAGTCAAATTCTGTGCGATGCACTCCCGTGCACGTGGCCCCTTCGTCCGGGGTGCCGCGCCCCGGCGGTCAGCGGGGGAGTCGCTCCAGCTCCACCGTGACCGCCTCCCGCGTCAGCGCGCGGGCGTGGTCCAGCGGCAGGGCACCGCTCAGCCAGCGCGTGCTGAGACCTTCCAGGAGGGCGGTGAGCCGCTCGGCGGAGGCGGTCAAAGTCGGTGCGGGCGCGGTCGGCCGGATGCGGCCCAGCAGGTCGGCGACGTCGTGGATCCAGGCCAGGGTGGCGCTCGCGAGCTCGCCCCGCAGCTCCGGCTCGAAGATGGCGCTGGCACGCAGTTCGCCCCAGGCCGTACTGTTCTCGCGGACCTCGGGGAGGTCCTGGAACTCCAGCAGCAGCGTCTGCTCCAGTTCCTGCCGGGCGTCGTAGGGTCTGTCGGCCCCTTCGTCCTCGGAGGTGTACCGGTCGGCCCGGTCGCTGATGAACTCCAGGGTGTGCCGCAGGATGCCGGCCCGGTCCTTGAAGTGGTAGTAGATCAGCGCGGTGGACACCCCGGCCTCCGTCGCCAGCTCCTCCATGCGGAGCCCGCGTACCCCTCGCCGGGCTATGACCCGGGCGGCAGCTTCCAGGATGGCCCTGCGGCGGTCCGTGGCCACGTGATCCCCCTCTTGAACGGTCTGAGCCCACAGTGTCGCATATTGACTGAATCTTTAGTTAGAGGGCACGATGCGCGGGTCCTGCCCGTCGACCCGCGCCAGCCGTCCCCTCCCTGCGAAAGAGCCACCGCATGTCCGCTCAGCTTCCCGGTGTCCAGTCCGCCCACGCGGCGCTGACGGCCGACGACCCCCGCGAGATCGGCGGCTACCGCCTCCAGGCCCGGCTGGGGTCGGGCGGCATGGGCGTGGTGTACCTGGCGCACACGCCCGGCGGCCGGCCGATCGCGCTGAAGGCCGTGCGGGACGAGTTCGCGGGCGACCCCGAGTTCCGCCGGCGCTTCGCGCAGGAGGTGGCCAGCGCCGAGCGCATCCACGGCCTGTTCACCGCCCAGGTCGTGGCCTCCGGGGTGGACGCCCCGACACCGTGGTTCGCCACCGCCTACGTCCCCGGCCCTTCCCTGCACCAGGTGGTCCAGCGCCACGGGCCGCTGCCGGTGCGCACCGTCCTCCTCCTCGTCGCCGGCATCGCCGAGGCACTCCAGGCGATCCACCGCGCCGGCGTCGTTCACCGCGACCTCAAGCCCGCCAACGTGCTGATCGCGGAGGACGGGCCCCGCGTCATCGACTTCGGCATCGCCCGCGCGGCCGACGCGGTGGCGCTGACCGGCGCCGGGCTGAGCATCGGCACCGCGGCCTACATGGCCCCCGAGCAGGCCCTGGGGCGGCCGGTCTCCCCGGCCACCGACGTCTTCGCGCTCGGCGCGCTCGTCGCGTACGTCTCCGGCGGCGAGACCCCCTTCGGGGCCGGGCCGGAGTCCGCCGCGCTCTACCGGGTGGTCCACGAGCATCCGGACCTCGCGCCGGTCCCGCACGAGCTGCGGGACCTGGTGGCCTGGTGTCTGGCCAAGCGCCCCGAGCAGCGCCCCGGCACCGCGGAGCTGATGGCGGCGGTCCACGCCCATCCGCTGGTGGGGCCCCGGCACGAGTTCGCCGACGGCTGGCTGCCGCAGTCGATCTCCAGCGAGGTCGCCGGCCGGGCGGAGCAGGCCGCGCCCGCCGCGGCCGCGCCGGGAAGACCGGCGCCCGTCCACGCCCAGCCCACCCTGGCGGCCCCGCCCTCGGGCCGATCCTCGGCGGCCTCCCCGCCGGACCCGGAGCGCGAGGAGGGGTCCGCTCCGGCCTCCCGCCGCGCGCCGAAGCCCCGGCGCCGCCGGGCCGTGACGGCGCTGGTCGTCCTGGTGGTCCTCGCGGCGGTCGCCGGTGGCGCCTCTCTGCTGACCTCGCCGCGGGGGGAGGACGACCCGTCAGGGCGGGCCTCGGCGCCCGCCGTCTACCTGGCCGTCGGCGCGGGCGTCGAACTGACCTCGCCCGACGCCACCTACGAGTTCGACCTCGAGGCCGGGAAGGTGGTCCCGTCGGACACCGCCACCTGGTACCTGGCGCGCGAGCGGACCGAGTTCGTCCTCCCGGAGGACGGCGACGCCTTCGTGGCCCCTGGTGACGCCCTGACCCCGGCCGACTGCGTGCGGGGGATCGACACCGAGCCGGTCACCAAGGTCGCCTTCGCGGACGTCGCCGACGAGCGCCCCTTCTGCGTCCGCAGCGCCGACGGTCGCGACCTCGTGGTCGTGCGACTGGTCGAGGCGCAGGCGGACGGGGGAGCGGTCACGGCGGCCTTCGACCGCTATCGCCGGGCGGAGTAGGCGGGTGGGACCGACCCGCGTCGCGGCGGTGGGGTGGGCGGGCTTCGGAGGCGGCGGTCCGTCCGGTGCGCCATCGGTGCCCGCCCGGACCCTGCGGCGCGACGGACAGGGTGTTCCGTCCGCGGAGGCGCTCCCGCGGCCCCGGGAGCCGGCTTCCCGGCTCGGCGCGGCCGCGCGCCGCCACCGGGATCGATCCTGCCCGCCGCGGCCTTCGCCGGCACCGCGCGCTCGGGCGTCGCCCGCGCCCAGGGCCGTGAACCCGCCGGTGGAAGGCGCCCGGTAAGGTTCGGGCCATGGCGTCTCGCAGCACTCAGATCCTCGAAGCGGCCGCCCGGGTGATCGCCCGGCGCGGGGTCCGTGGCCTGCGCGTGGAGGAGCTGGCCGCCGAGGCCGGCGTGTCCACCGCGCTGATCTACTACCACTTCAAGGACCGCACCGGGATCCTGCGCAAGACGCTGGAGTTCATCAGCGACCGCGCGGAGCGGTACACGACCGACCGCGACCCGGAGGCCGAGCCCCTCACCCCGCGCGAGGAGCTGGACCAGACCCTCCTGCTGGAACTCCAGGACACCACCGAGGTCAGGGAGAACAGCAGCGCCTGGGGCGAGTTGCGGGCCAGCGCCGTCTTCGACGAGGTCCTCCGCGAGGACCTGGCGCGCTCCACCCTGATCTGGGTGCAGGAGGTGGCGGCCCTGCTCGGCCAGGTGCGTCCGATGGCCCCGGCCGTCGCCCTCACCGCCGCGGCCGAGCGCCTCACCGCCCTCCTGGAGGGCCTGAGCATGCGCTGGCTGAGCGGCACGCTCCAGATCGCGCACGCCAGGACGCTGATGAGCGAGGCGATCGACGCCGAGGTCGGGCGCCTGGCCGGCTGACGGCCGCCGGCCCCGGCGCGTCCTGCTCCACGCGGCAGCCTCCTCGTCCCGCAGCCGCCCCGTAGACCGGGTACGACTGCGAAATCCCACCCTCATCATTGACTGACATTTCAGTCAATGTCAGAGTGGCACCCCTCCCGCTTCCGGCCGCGAGGCAAGGGGTGGGGTATGTCCATGGGTGGGTCGCTTGGTCGAATCCCCAAAGCCCTGCCTCCTCTCTTGACTGAATTTTCAGTCGGGAGGAGGATGCTGTTCACACCGCGTACCCGTCCCGCTCCCGCGAGGCTGAGCCGGCCCACCGCCGACGGGTACTTCTGGCGAGACGAAGAGAGACCCGTGATGACTGCATTCCGTATGCCTGCCGAGTGGTCCGCGCACGAGGGGTGCCTGATGGCCTGGCCCGTCCGGGAGGACCTCTGGGGCTGCGTGCTGGACGACGTCAAGGAGGAGTACGCGAACGTCGCCCGCGCGATCGGCGCCTTCGAGCCCGTGACCGTGGTCGCGCCGCCCGGCCACGGCGACGAGGCCCGCACGCGGTGCGGCGACGGGATCACCGTGGTGGAGCTCGCACAGGACGACTCCTGGTTCCGCGACTCCGCCCCGATCTTCGTCCTCGACGCCGACGGCAACCGCGCCGGCGTGGACTTCCGCTTCAACGCCTGGGGCCGCAAGCACAGCCCGTACGACGCCGACGACCGCGTCAGCGGCCTCATCCTGGAGCACCTCGGAGTCGACCGGATCCCCTCCGGGATGATCCTGGAGGGCGGCGCCGTCACGGTCGACGGCGAGGGCACCCTCATCACCACCGAGCAGTGCCTCCTCCACCCCAACCGCAACCCCGGCATGAACCGGGACGAGATCGAGACGGAACTCAAGACCCGGCTCGGCGTGGACAAGGTCGTGTGGCTTCCCTACGGCGGTCTGCTGGACACCGAGACCGACGGGCACGTGGACGGCGTCTGCGCGTTCGCCGCTCCGGGCAAGGTCGTCGTCTCCCTGCCCGACGACCCCGCCCACCCCGACCACGCCCGGATGCGCGCCAACCGCGCCGTCCTGGAGAACACCACCGACGCCCAGGGCCGTCCCTTCGAGATCATCGACGTCCCCCAGACCGCGTACGCCACCGTCGGCGGCGGCGAGGTCGAGGTGTCCTACCTGAACTACTACGTGGCCAACGGCGGCGTCGTCGTCCCCGTGGCCGGAGTGCCCCAGGACGACGAAGCGCTCGCCGTCATCGCGGCCGCGTACCCCGGCCGGAAGGTCGTCGGGGTGCCAGCGCCCGGCATCGCCTACGGCGGCGGCGGGGTCCACTGCATCACGCAGCAGGTCCCCGCGGTCCCCGCCACCGCCTGAACCGAGACGGACCGCTCCCGGAGGGCCGCACCCGCGGCCCTCCGGCCTCCCCGCCCCCTCACGGAAAGAGAGCGCGACGATGACCACACCCCTGCCCGCCGGCGGCAGACGCCCCCGCCTCCGGCGCGGACGGATCGCCGTGACGACCGCCGTCCTCACCTCCCTCGCGGCCCTGGCGGCCTGCTCCGGCCCGCCGAAGGACTCCGGCGTCCCCGGCGGCGAGGTCAAGCTCTCCGCCTCGACGCCCCCGGCCCGCGGCCGGATCGACTCCTTCACCTGGGCCGTCTACGCCGAGCCGCCCACGCTCGACTACACGCTGGCCTTCGACTACCCCCAGAACACGATCCTGTCCAACGTGTGCGAGAGCCTGATGCGCTGGACCCCGGGCCTCACCCTGGAGCCCGGACTGGCCCGCAAGGCCTCCAACCCGGACCCCACCACCTGGGTCTACGACCTCCGCGCCGGCGTGAAGTTCCACGACGGCAAGGTCATGAGCGCCGACGACGTGGTCTACAGCCTCGACCGGCAGCGCGACCCGGACAACGCCGCGGCCTGGGCCCAGAACTTCCAGAACGTCGCCACGATCAGGAAGACCGGCCCCCTCCAGGTCACCGTCCGGCTCAAGAAGCCCGACTCCCAGTTCCCCCAGTACATGGCCACCGCCGCGGGCGTCGTCGCCTCGAAGTCCGGCGTCGAGGCGGCGGGCAAGGACTACGGCACCACCGGCGGGCTCGCCTGCACCGGCCCCTACGAGCTCGGCACCTGGAGCAAGGGCCAGTCGATCGAGCTCGACCGCTTCGACGGCTACTGGGGCACCCGGGCCAAGGCCGAGAAGGCCGTCTTCAAGGTCCTCACCGACCCCTCGGCCCGCACCAACGCCATGCTCAGCGGCGACGTCGACGGCGGCTACCTCATCCCCACCGAGAGTTACGGCCGGCTGCGCGACAGCGGCCGCGGCACCCTCTTCTTCGGCGAGGGCCTGAGCACGGTCAACGTCAACATCACCGACATGAAGGGCCCGCTCGGCGACCTCCGGGTGCGCAAGGCGCTCTCCCTCGCCCTCGACCGCTCCGGCTTCGTCAGGGCCGGCCTCGGCGGCGCCGGCACCGTCACCTCCTCGCTCACCACCCGCGCCGCCTGGGCCGGCGCCTCCGAGCCGACCCTCAAGGCCGCCTTCGACACCCTGCCGCCCACCACCCAGGACCTCGCGAAGGCCCGGGCCCTGATCAAGGAGGCCGGCGCCACCGGCAAGACGCTGACGGTCGCCACCAGCTCCATCGGCCAGGACGTCTCCCTCCTCGCCACCGCCGTCCAGGCCGCCGGCACCCGGATCGGCCTGAAGATCGACCTCAAGACCGTCGCGCCCAACGCCTTCACGGCGCTCTTCACCGACCCTGCGGCGCGCGAGGGCATCGACATGTTCCCGCTCACCTACTACGACTCGATCACCGACCCGCTGGACCTGCTGGCCAACTTCAGGACCGGCGCCTACCTGAACTTCGCCGGATACAGCGACAAGCAGTACGACGCGCTCGTCGAGCAGGCCACCGGCGTCTACCCGCACGACCAGCGCCTGCGGATCGAGGCCGAACTGCAGAAGAAGGCCGCCGAGCAGCTCCTGTGGATCCCGGTCGCCGAGTGGCCCACGGCCGTCTTCCTCAACAAGCGGATCACCGGCGCCCCCACGAGCATCGCGTACATGTACTACCCGTGGGCCGCCGACGTCGGCGCGGCCGAGGCGGGAGCCACCCAGTGAGCTTCCTGAGATTCGCCGCGCGCCGGGTGGCGGAGATGGCCGCCACCCTGCTCGCCGCGTCCTTCGTCGTCTTCGGGGCCCTGTACCTGGCACCGGGCAACCCGGCCGGCTTCCTGCTCTCCGGACGCTCCGCCTCGCCCGAGGCCCTCGCCGCGGTCAACGCCCAGTACCACCTGGACGACCCCTTCCTCGTCCGGTACCTGGGCTGGCTCGGCGACATCCTGCAGGGCGACTTCGGGCGGTCCATCACCTACCGCACCGACGTCTCCCGCCTCCTCGCCGACCGTCTCCCCACCACCCTGCTGCTCGTCGCGATGGCGCTCGTCGTCGTCGTGGTGATCGGCCTGGTCCTCGGCTGGGTCGCCGCCGTACGCGGCGGCGGCACCGACTCCGCGATCCTCGTCGGCACCGCCTTCGCCGTCGGAACCCCGTCCTTCGTCGCGGCCGTGCTCCTCCAGGTACTCTTCGCCGTCAACCTCGGCTGGTTCCCCAGCAGCGGCTCCGGGGCCGGCTTCCTCGACCAGGTGTGGCACCTCACGCTGCCGGCGGTCGCCCTCGCCCTCTACCTGATCGGCATGCTCGCCCGGGTCACCCGGTCCGCCATGGCCGAGGCCCTCGACAGCGAGCACGTCACCGTCGCCCGCAGCCGCGGCGTCCCCGAGCGCCGGGTCATCGGCCGCCACGTGTTCCGCAACTCTCTGGGCACCGTCCTCACCACCGGCGGACTGATCGTCTCCACCCTGCTGGTCTGCACGATCCTCGTGGAGACCGCGTTCAGCATCGGCGGCGTGGGACAGCTCCTGGAGCTGTCCACCACGACCAAGGACTTCCCGACCGTCCAGGCCATCTCCTTGATCATCGTCGCCCTCTTCATGGCCGTGAACCTCATCGTCGATCTGCTGCTGCCCCTGGTCGACCCGCGGATCACCCTCGGAACGAGGAGCTCCTCCGTATGACCGCCGTCCTGACCCGCAGGCCCGGCCTCGCGAAGATCCGCACCGCCCGGTCCCCGCTCCACCTGGCCTGCCTCGGCTTCGTCGCCCTCGTCACCCTCGCCGCGCTCCTCGCGCCCTGGCTGGTGCCGCACGACCCCAACGCCGTCGACCTCGGCAACGCCCTGGCCGCCCCCTCCCCGGAGCACCTCCTCGGCGTCGACGCCGCCGGGCGCGACACCTTCTCCCGGCTGGCCCTCGGCGCCCGCACCTCGCTCCTCGGACCGCTCGGGGTCGTCGTCTTCTCCACCGTCGCCGGCGTCGCCGTCGGCACGGCCGCGGGCTGGCGGGGCGGCTGGCTCGACTCCGTCCTCTCCCGCAGCACCGAGCTGGTCTTCGCCTTCCCCGGCATGCTCCTCGCGATCCTGATCATCTCGGTCCACGGCGAGGGACTGCTCGCCCCCGTCATCGCCCTCTCGGTCGCCTACCTGCCCTACGTCAGCCGCCTCACCCGCTCCCTCGTGCTGGCCGAACGCAAGCGCCCCTACGTCAGCGCCTACCAGGTCCAGGGCCACTCGGCCCTCCAGATCTGCCTGCGCCACGTCCTGCCCAACATCGCCCCCGTCGTCCTCGCCCAGTCCACCATCAACTTCGGCTACGCACTGATGGACCTCGCCGGCCTGTCCTTCCTCGGCCTCGGGGTACCCGCACTCACCCCCGACTGGGGACGCATGGTCTTCGACGGCCAGACCGCCGTCCAGCACGGCTACCCGCTGTCGGCGATCCTGCCCTGCGTGTTCATCGTGCTCACCGTCGTCGCCTTCAACGTGGCCGGAGAGCGCTGGGCCGACCGCGTCGCCAGGAGAGACCGATGAACCCGACGAAGACCCCGCACACCCTCGACGTCCAGGGCCTGCGCATCACCCTGCCCGGGACGGCACGCCCCGTCCTGGACGGCGTCGACCTCCACGTCGGCGCCGGCGAGACCGTCGCCCTCGTCGGCGAGTCCGGCTCCGGCAAGACCCTCACCTCGCGCAGCGCCCTCAACCTGCTGCCGCCCGGCGCCGTCGTCGAGGGCGCCGTCCGCGTCCACGGCGAGGACGTGCTCACCATGACCGGGGACCGGCTGCGCGCCCTGCGCACCGGCACCGTGTCCATGATCTTCCAGGACCCCCGCGCCGCCCTGAACCCGATGCGCCGCATCGGCGACTTCCTCGTCGAGAGCGTCACCCTCACCGGGACCATGACCAAGGCGGCGGCCACCACCCGCGCCGGCGAACTGCTGCGCGCGGTCGGCCTCGACGAGACCGCCCTGCGCAGGTACCCCGGCCAGGTCTCCGGCGGCATGCTGCAACGCGTCATGATCGCCGCCGCGCTCATGGGCGACCCCGCCCTCGTCCTCGCCGACGAGCCCACCACGGCGCTCGACGTCACCACCCAGGCCGAGGTCATCGCCCTCCTCGCCGAACTCCGCGCCCACTTCGGCACCGGTCTGCTGTTCGTCACCCACGACCTCGACCTCGCCGCCGCGATCAGCGACCGGGTGTACGTCATGTACGCCGGCCGGATCGCCGAGAGCGGACCCGCCGAGGACCTCTTCGCCCGGCCCCGGCACCCGTACACCTCCGCCCTGCTCGCCTCCACCCCCCGGCTGGAGGGCCCGCGGGGCAGGCTCGCCGCCATCGACGGCCGGCCTCCGGACCTCCGTGCGGAACTCGCCGGCTGCCCGTTCGCCACCCGGTGCCACCTGGCCACCGAGATCTGCGACCAGCAGGCCCCCGCACCGCGGTCCGCCCCCGGCCGGCCGCACCACCAGGCCGCCTGTCACCACAGCGACCGCCTCGAAGGGAGCCCCGTCGATGCCTGACACCGTCCTGGAGGCCGTCGGCCTCCACCGCACCTTCGGCAGCGTCCGCGCCGTCGACGACGTCTCCTTCACCCTCGCCGAGGGCGGCTCGCTCGGCATCGTCGGCGAGTCGGGCTCCGGCAAGACCACCACGGCACGGATCGTCGTCGGTCTCGAACAGGCCGACTCCGGCGACGTCCTGGTCCGCGGCCGGGCCCGCGACGCGCGCGGCCGCGGCCGCGCCCGCCGGCTGGCCCGCGCCCGCGAGGTCCAGATGGTCTTCCAGGACCCCTACCTCTCCCTGGACCCCCGGACCAGCGTCGAGCAGGTCCTGCGCGAGACCCTCCGCCTGCACTTCCCCGACGCCGACCACGACCGGCGGATCCGCGAACTCCTCGACCAGGTCGGCCTCGGCACCCGCGCCGCCGACGCGCGGCCCCGGCAGCTCTCCGGCGGACAGCGCCAGCGCGTCGCGATCGCCCGCGCCCTCGCCGTGGAGCCGGCCGTCCTCGTCCTCGACGAGGCGGTCGCCGCGCTCGACGTCTCCGTCCAGGCGCAGATCCTCAACCTTCTCGCCGACATCCGCGAGGAGACGCGGATCGGCTACCTGTTCATCACCCACGACCTCGGCGTCGTCCGCTGTGTCACCGACGACGTCATCGTCATGCGCCACGGCCGCGTCGTCGAGGCCGGCCGCACGGCCGAGGTGCTCGCCGCGCCCCGGCACCCCTACACCCGGCTCCTGCTGGAGTCCGTCCCCCGTCCCGGCTGGGACCCCGAGGCGATCGCCGCGGCCCGCCGGGCCCTCTGACCGGCATCCCCGCCCGCGCCACGCCGCACCCCCGCGCGCCGCTGCCGCGGCACCCTGCCCCCGCACCGGCCCTGGGGCCCGGCCCCGCGCCCCCCTCCGCCTCGCGGCCGCACCGCCCCGCGACGCGCCCCCACGCGGCGCGTCGGCGAACCACCGCCCACGCACCGAACCCGGTGGCGGACCGGGTGGTCCGCCGCGCGCCCAGCGCCGCGGCCCGCCCCGGCCCGCTCGCCGACACCCCCACCGCGCACGCACGTTGACACAGGAGGTCAACCATGAACCAACACGTCGCCCGTCACGCGGGCCCGGGGCTCAACCGGCGCCGGTTCCTCGCCGCGGCCGGCCTCACGGCCGCCGCCGGCGCAGCCATCACGACGGCGGTCCAGTCCCGCGCCGGGGCCGCGCCGTCCGCGCGCTCCTTCCGGGTCCCGGTCGAGGACGTGCGTCACACCCGCACGTGGATGGCGTTCCCCGACAGCACCTCGATCTGGGGCGACAAGCTGAGCGGCGTGCAGGCAGACATCGCGCTGATCGCCCGGACGATCGCGACGTACGAGCCGGTGGTGCTGTGCGCCAACCCCGGCAGCGCCGCCAAGGCCCGCACGCTGTGCGGCCCGACGGTCACCGTCATCACCTCGATCCCGGTCGACGACTGCTGGATGCGCGACACCGGGCCGGTCTTCCGCACGGACGGCTACGGCGGCCTCGACACCGTCGGCCTCAACTTCAACGGCTGGGGCAACAAGCAGGCGCACGCCAGGGACGCCCTCGTGGCGGAGCGGATCGCCGCCCACGTGGGCGTGCCCTTCACCTACGCCGACCTGGTCGGTGAGGGCGGCGCCATCGAACAGGACGGCGCCGGCACGCTGATGGCCACCCGCAGCAGCCTCGTGAACCGCAACCGGAACCCCGGGGTGTCCGAACGCGCGCTGGAGCGGGCGATGTGCGACGCGTACGGCGCGACCAAGGTCATCTGGTTCGACGGCGTGTACGGCCAGGACATCACCGACGACCACGTCGACGCGACCTCCCGGTTCCTGTCCCCGGGCGAGGCCCTCGTGCAGATGCCCGTCGCCGACGACGACGCCTACGCGCGCGACGCCCGCAGGCAGTACGACACCCTCTCCGTCGCGACGACCTCCGCCGGCCGGGCGATGGACGTGATGCGCCTCCAGGGCCCGGACTACCGCAGGATCCGCTCCACCGACCGGGACTTCCTGGCCTCCTACGCCAACTTCTACCTCTGCAACGACGCGGTCATCTCCGCCCAGTTCGGCGACCGGCGGGCCGACGAGGCCGCGCGCGCGACCCTCGCGCGCCTCTACCCGGACCGGTACGTCGAGCAGCTGGACATCGACCGTCTCGGCACGGGCGGCGGGGGCATCCACTGCGTCACCCAGCAACAGCCCGTCGCCTGACCACAGATGACTGAAATTTCCGTCAGTCAGTTCTGTCCCGGTCATTGACTGAAATTTGAGTCAGTCCCTAATGTGAGCGCACCGTGCAGCGCCCGCGGTTCCCCGCGGGCGCTGTGCCGATTCATGGACGCATCCCTGAACAGGAGCCCACATGGGGCCAGTTGGCGCGCAGACGCATGATTCCGTTTCGCAGACGGGCATCGAACAGCACTCGATCGACTGGGTGCCCCTCGCGGAACGGCACGGCAAACCCTCGGACGTCGGGGCCATCTGGTTCGTCGGCAGCCTCAACCTCACCGGCCTGGCGACCGGTGTCGTGACGCTCTCCATGGGGGCCACGCTCGTCTGGACGGTCGTCGCCACCGTCCTCGGCTCGCTCTTCGGGACGTTCTTCATGGCGTTCCACTCCGCCCAGGGCCCCCAGCTCGGTCTGCCCCAACTCGTCCAGTCACGACCGCAGTTCGGCTATCTCGGCGCCGCGCTCACCGTGTGGGTCTTCGCCCTGGTCAACTACGTCGCCTTCAACACCTCCGACGCCCTGCTCTCCGGCCAGGCCATGAACCTGCTCACCGGGATGCCCAACGGCGTCGGGTACCTGCTGGCCGCCGCGGTCGCGACGGTGATCGCCCTCTTCGGATACGACTGGATCCACCGCATCACCACGTGGCTCACCTGGCCGTTCGTCGTCGTCACCGCGGCCGTCACCGGGGCCGCCCTCCTCGGCGGCGGCCTGCCGGACGGCGTCTGGACGCCGGGCCCCTTCGCACTCGCCCCCTTCATGCTGGTGTTCGTCTTCGTCGCCGGCTTCCAGCTGGGCTGGGCCCCGTACGTCTCCGACTACTCGCGCTACCTCAGACCCGACGTCCCCGTCCGCAGCACCTTCTGGTGGACCTATCTGCCGAGCGCGGTCTCCGGCATCTGGGTGTTCCTCCTCGGCGCCGTGGTCTCCGCCGGCGCCCCCGAGGGCACCGACCCGGTGACCGCGCTGAAGCTGGCCGCCGACCGGCTGTTCGACGGCTTCGGGACGATCGCCGTCCTCGTGCTGCTGGTGGGACTGCTCTCCATCATGGCGATCAACCAGTACGGCGGCAGCCTCACCATGATCTCGATCGTCGACTCGTTCCGGCCGGTCAAGCCGACGCGGGCGATCCGCGTCACGACCATCGGGATCATGCTCGTCGCCGTCGGGACGGTCTCCACGCTGGTCGGCATCGACCAGTTCAACTGGTTCTTCGCGAACGTCGTCGTGGTCCTGACGTACCTGTTCATCCCGTGGACGGCCATCAACCTGGTCGACTTCTTCTTCGTCCGACGCGGCCAGTACGTCGTGAAGGAGATCTTCAACCCGCGCGGGATATACGGCCGGTGGGGATGGCGGGGGAACCTCGCCTACCTCGTCGGGCTGGTCTGCATGGCCCCCTTCATGGTCATCACCGGCCTCTTCGTCGGACCCGTCGCGAAGCTCCTCGGCGGCGTCGACTGCTCCGTCTTCGTCGGCCTGCCGGTGGCGGGCGCCCTCTACTGGGCCTTCGCCCGAAGCCTCGATCTGGCCACCGAACGCCGGATGGTCCGGGAGGAGGGGCTGCTGGACCGCCTGCACTGAACGGCCCGCCCCGCACGTACAGAACCTCGGAGAGAAGGAGCACCACGTGAACACGGAGCACGACGGCGAACGCCCCGGCATCAGCCGCAGAACCCTCCTGGCCCGGACCGGAGCGGCGGCCGCCGCCCTGGCGGTCGGCCCGGTGATCGGCGGTGTCCAGCCGGCCATGGCCGCCTCCTGGCGCGTCCCCGGCGAGGACGCCCCGCACAAGCGGACCTGGATGGCCTGGCCCTCCAGCTCGACGATCTGGGGCAACCTGCTGTCCAGGATCCAGGCCGACATCGCCAAGCTGGCCAAGGCGGTCGCCACGTACGAGCCGGTGATCATGTGTGCCGACGGCTCGTCGGCCGCCTCGCAGGCCAGGGCGGCCTGCGGATCCACCGTCACCGTGATCAGCTCCATCCCCGTCTCCGACTGCTGGATGCGGGACACCGGCCCGCTGTTCCGCGTCGACGGGGCCGGCGGCCTCGACTCCTTCGGCCTGAACTTCAACGCCTGGGGCGAGAACGCCACCACCTTCTACGGCCTCCCCGCCTCCGCCTACGCCAAGGACCGCCTGGTCGCCGGCCGCGTCGCGGCCTACGCGGGCGTCCCCTTCGCCAAGGCCTCCGTGGTCGGCGAGGGCGGCGGCATCGAGTACGACGGCGACGGCACCCTGATGGCGACCGAGAGCTGCTGGATCAACAGCAACCGCAACCCCGGCAGGTCGCGCAGCCAGATCGAGGCGGAGCTCCTCGCCCGCTTCGGCGCCACGAAGATGATCTGGCTGCCCGGCGTGAAGGGCTGGGACGTCACCGACGGCCACATCGACGGAACCGCCCGCTACATCAAGCCCGGCGTGGTGATGGTGCAGCTGGCCGGCTCCGTACGGCCCGACGTGTGGACCGCCAACGCCCAGGCCATGTACAACGTCCTCTCCAACGCCACCGACGCCAGGGGCCGCCGGCTCCAGGTCCTCACCATCCAGGGCCCCGACACCCTGCCCCGCATCCCCTCCGGACAGCGCGCCGACTTCCTCAGCTCCTACATGAACTGGACGGTGACCAACCAGGCCGTCATCACGACCCAGTTCGGCGACACCGCGAAGGACGCGGCCGCCAAGGCCGCGATCTCCGCCGCCTACGGCCGCCCCGTCGTCCAGCTCAACCTCGACAACCTCTACGGCAACGGCGGCGGAGGCGCCCACTGCGTCACGATGCAGGAGCCCACCCGCTGACCCCGCCCCCACCCGTCCTCCACCGAGCGACCGCCCGGGCCCCTCACGGGGACCCGGGCGGTTCCGCGCCGTCCCGGAGGCGTCACGGACGGCGGGTCAGACCCCCTTGCGGAGGGCTGGCGCAGGGCCGCCGACGCGGGCGACGTCGACGCGCTCGTCCGTCTGGGCGCCGTCCTGGCCGAGCGCGACGACGGGGAGGCCGCCGAACCGCTCTGGCGCCGGGCCGCCGGGCCGCCGGGCAGGGCCACGCCGGCGCCCGGCTCGACCTGGTGACGGCCCTGATGCGCAGGGGCGCGGCGGCCGAGGCCGAGCAGTGGCTCCGCACCGTCGACGTCCCCGCCGAGGCACCCGAGCCCGCGGCGCCCCCGCCGGACGGGCCCGACCTCGCCGCCGTGGCCGCCCGGCTCGGCGGACCCGCCCGCGCCGGCGACGACGACGCCCGCGCCGCCCTGGACCTCCTGGAGGGCGCGGGGCCGCGCCCGGAGGAGGGTCCCGACCCCGCGCCGGGGGCCTGAGCGCCGTCCGCCCCTTCCCCCGGACGGCCTTCCGGACTCGCCGTGCGCCGCGGCTCCCCTTCCCATGGGACTGGACCGGTCGGGGCAGGGTCGGGAGGCGTGATGTCGTGGGCGAACCGGGTGCGGCGCATCCGGGAGGGGGCGGAGCGCCGCTTCCCCGTGCTCACGGAACTGACCTCGCGCCTGGTGAGCGGGAACCTGCTGGACTCGGCGACCCGGCTCGCCGCGCAGACGTTCCTCGCCGCGATCCCCCTGCTGTTCGCCCTCGCCGCGTTCGCCTCGCTCGGCGTGCGGCAGCAGCTCGCCGAATCCCTGCGGGCCATGTTCGGGCTGTCCGGCGCGGCCGACGACCAGCTCCGGCAGGTCCTCGACCAGTCGGGTTCCGACGAGGTGCGGGAGACCACCGGCATCGTGGGCGCCCTCGTCGCCCTGGTGTCGGCCACCAGCCTCAGCCGCGCCATGTCCCGGGTCTGCGAACGGGCCTGGGGCCTTCCCAAGTCCGGGACCCGGATCGCGGCCTGGCGGTGGACGGTGTGGCTGCTCGCCCTGACCCTCGTGGTCTTCCTCCAGGCACCCATCCGCAACGGGTTCGGCGCCGGCGCCTGGCTGGGCACGCCGGTGTACTTCGTGGTCAGCACCGGCGTCTGGCTGTGGACCCAGCACCTCCTGCTCGCCAAGCGGATCGCCTGGCTGCCCCTCCTCCCCGGCGCCCTCCTCGCCGGAACCGCCACCACGGTCCTCGGACTCACGGCGCGCCTCTACATGCCGGGCGCCCTCGACCGGGCCCTCGCCGAGTACGGCTCCTTCGGCCTCGTCCTCACCCTGCTCTCCTGGCTCATCGTGGTCTGCGCCGCCGTCACCTTCTCCCTCACCATCGGTGCCGTCCTCGCCCAGGAACCCCCCTTGAGCCACCACCTCGGCACCGACCGCCCCCGCCCCGTCCCGCCCCCGCCCGCTCCGGGCCGCTCCGGCCGGCGGAGGGGGCGCGGCCGGAGCCGGTAGCCCCCGGACCGGGCACGGATCCCGGAGCCGGCCCGTTTCGGCGGCGCGGGTGCGGCAAGTCGCCTCACAGGGGCCGGCGGACCGGCCCGTACCGACGCGACGAAGGGACACGGCCATGGCGCGCGACGCATCCGATCCGGGTGGATCCGGCGGGCAGGCGGAGCCGGACGGGGCGAGGGGCGACGACGTCTACCAGCCCGCGCCGTCCGACGGGGACGACGGGACCTCCGGCGCTCCCGACCCGGAGAACGCCCTCGTGACGGATCCGCTCGACGACCCGGCCGTCCCCGGGTACTCGCCCCCCGAGCGCCCCCGGGGCGTCACCCGGCACGGCACGACGCAGCGGGAGCAGCGGGAGGGGCAGCCGCTCGACGCCCGGCTTGCCGAGGAGACCCCGGACCTGCCGCCGCCCGGGGACGACGGCGTCGGGGACCTGGCGGACGGCGCGGGGGAGCCCGTGGACGAGCAGGCCGGGGCCGTGAGGGCGGGCCGCCTCGTACCGGTCGACCGGCCGCCGGGCCGGCCGCAGGACCGCGCCGTCGCCCGGGACGTGGGCATCGACGAGGGCGCCGCGTCCGCCGAGGAGGCCGCCGTGCACGTGGAGACCGCGGTCGACGGCGCCGGGGAGCCGCGGGCTCCCGAAGAAGAGCCGTAGCGGGCCGCTCTCCCGCCGCATGGGCGGGAACCGGTGGGGCACCCGCCTCTCCGAAGAGCCGCCGACGAGGTGGAGGCAGACCGTGAACGGGCACAGGGACGACAGGACCGCACCCACGACGGGCGACCGGGCCGGACGGGTGGACCGCGGGGCCGGGCGCGCACGGGACGACGGACTCCGCGGCGACGGCGACGACGTGATGCGGCAGACCACCCCGTCCCAGGCGGAGGGGGAGCGATGGACGGACGAGGAGGAACGGGAGCGCGGAGCCGAAGGGCGCCGCAGGAGGTGACCCCGGGCCCGCCCGAGAGGGGCGGGCGTTCGGGGCGGCCCGCCGTCCTCCCCGTGGCGGACCGGACCGAGGAAGGAGGCGCCACCACCGACGTGACGTCCGGGGGACGCGGCCGTTGATGCCGGCCACCCCCGATCGAGACTCAGGGGACACCATGGACCTGGACTTCCTCACACCGCTCCTCGATCATCCCCGCCCCTGGGCCTCCGTGCTCGTGCGTGCCGTCCCGGACGACGAGGACGCGGAGAAGGGCCGCAGACTGCGTGACCGCGCCGTATTCGGGCGGCTCATCGACGACGGTGCCGACCCCGCCACCGTCGGTTCGGTCGCCGAACGCCTCGGCGTGGAACCGGAACCCGGCGCGCCGGGACGAGCCCTCTTCGCATCCCGGGACGAGGTCGTCCTCGACCTGCCGCTCGCGGTGCCGCCCCCCGAGGCCGACGTCACGTGGGCGGCACTTCCCCGTCTGGCTCCCCTGGTGTCCCTGTGCCATGAGGGCCCCGAGTGCCAGGTGGCCCTCATCGACCGGGCGGGCGCCGACCTGGAACTGTGGGAATCCGGCGGAGGAGGGCGGCCGCGCGTCACCGGGGGGCGGGGCGACGAGCGCTCCGCCATGCGCCACGACCGGTACGCGTGGCACTACACCACCCGGGTCGGGGGCGCCTGGGAGGAGACGGCGGAGGTCATCGCCGCCGAACTCGCGCGCCGCTGCCCGCAGGACGGCGGCACCCTGCTCGTCCTGGCCGGCGAACCGGGCGAACGCAAGGCCGTCAGGGAGCGCCTTCCCGGGCGGCTGGCCGGCCTCGCCGTCGAGGTGGAACACGGCAGCCGGACGGCCGGAGCGCCCACCGAGCGCTTCGGGCGCCAGGTCGAGCAGGCACGCGCGCGGTACGCCCGCGACCGCGTCGGGCGCGCGCTCGACGTCCTTCACTCGGGCCGTACCGGGCCGCGCGGGCGTCAGGGGGACGGCACAGCCGCCGAAGGGGTGCCGGCCGTCGTGGAGGCCGCGCGCGAGCGCCAGGTGGCCACCCTGCTGTTGGCGCGTGGCGCCTCCGATGCCGGCCTGCCCGTCTGGGTCGGCACCGGCGCGTACGACATCGCCGTCGGCCGGGGTGAGGCAGAGGGCCGGGGGTACCGCGGCCCGGAGAAGGTGCGGGCCGACGATGCCCTGATGCGTGCCTGCGTGGCCGGTGAGGCCGAAGTCCTCGCCGTGCCCCGGGACATGAGGGGGCCGCTCGGCGGGCTGGGTGCCGTGCTCCGCCGCGGCGCGTAGGCGGTCGCGTGCCTCACGTGGCGGGGGGGGGGGGGGGGGGGGGGGGGGGGGGGGGGGGGGGGGGGGGGGGGGGGGTGTGGTTTTGGTCTTTCCCCTCTCCCCACCCCCTCCCCCGCCCCCCCCCCCGCCCCCCCCCCCCCCCCCCCCCCCCCCCCCCCCCCCCCCCCCCCCCCCCCCCCCCCCCCCCCCCCCCCCCGCGGTTGCTCTCCTCGATCGGTCAGTCCTCACCGCGGACTATCTGGGGCTCGGTGTCGCCGTCCTCGCCCCAGAGGTCCTTGGGCTGGTCGGTGCCGGGGCGGGGGACCGCGGGGCGGCAGGTCCTTATCCGCCCGGTGCCCGCCTCCTCGGTTCGCACGGAGCGGCTGCTGTTCCTGACGGCCTCCACGACCGACACCTCCTGGCTGATCGGCTGCCCCGGCCCTCCTGTGGTCGGCCGGCTGCTTCCGAGCGCCTACCCGATTCGCCCGGCTTGACACTCGTTTGTCTCTGTGCCATCCGGTCGCGGCTCTCTCCGCTGGACGTCTTCGCGGGTCAGACCGATCCGAGCCGGTCCGGACCGCCGGGCGATGCATGGCCCGTAGAGCACCGGGCAGCCGCCGGGTGCCGCTGTCCGGCCGCTTCCCCTCCCCGCCGGGCGGCGGCTCCGGTGCTCACGTGCGGGGGAGGTGCAGGTCGAGGACGCAGATGTCGTCCCGGTTCGCGGGACCCATCGCGGCGAGCGGCCGGGCGAGCATCGGGTCCCGGCCCCCGCGCAGCAGCCGCAGCGCCCGGGCGGCCAGGCGGTCGAGGCCGGCCGAGAGCTCCTCGCCGGGCTGTTCGACGAGGCCGTCCGTGTAGAGGAGCAGATGGTCCCCGGGGAGGAGGGTGACGTCGGCCTGTTCGTACCGGGCGTCGGGCATGGCGCCGAGCAGGCAGCCGGCGGGCTGGGGGAGGAAGGAGGCGGCGCCGTCCCGGATCAGCAAAGGCGGCAGATGGCCGGCGCGGACCCAGCTCAGACGGTGGTCCGACGCCTGGTAGCAGCCCATGACCATGGTGGCGGTGGCGCCGTGCTCCTCCGTGGCGGTGCGCAGGAGCAGGGTGTTGAGCCGGGCGAGGACATCGGGGAGGCCCGGGCCGGTGAGGGCCATGCCCTTGGCCGTGAACCGGAGCTGCGCCATGGTGCCGACGGCCGGCAGCCCGTGCCCGGCGACGTCGCCGACGACGAACAGGGCTCCATCGTCCGGAAGTTCGATCGCGGAGTACCAGTCGCCGCCGACGTTCAGGCCGCGGTCGGCCGGTACGTAGGCGACGTCGACGCGCAGCCCCGCGAGGTCGAGCGACTGCTCCGGGATGGGCAGCAGCGTGTCCTGGAGGCGGGCGCCGAGGGCCCGTTCGGCCTTGAGCATGCCGCGCTGGACGAGGTTGTGCCGCTCGCTGTCGCGCAGCGCGAGTTCGGCGTCGCGCTGGGCGCTGAGGTCCTGGAAGAAGCCGTGCACCTCGACGGGGGCGCCGTCCGCGTCCCGCCGCGCCTCCGCGACGATCCGCAGGTGCCGCACGCCGCGCGCGGTGCTGATGCGGAACGGCTGGTCGACGGGGTCTCCGTCACCCAGCAGCCGCTGGACTGCGTCGGCGAGCCGCGGCAGGTCCTCGGCGACCAGGTGGCGGGGCAGCTCCTCCAGGCGCATCGGGCCCAGCGCGGGGTCGCGGTCGAAGATCACGTACACCTGGTCGGACCAGGTGAGGGTGTCGGTGACCAGGTTCCAGCCGGCCCACCCCAGGTTCCCCAGGCGTTGCAGGTCGGCGAGCCGGCGGGTCTCACGCACGTCGGCGTCGTGGCGCGTCCAGGAGACCACCAGCCGTCCGCCGACCCGGGAGGCGCGGACGGAGTACACCGACTGCCGGGGCAGGTTCGAGTGGACCTCCTCGTAGGTGAAGGGTTCGCCCTCGTAGACCGTCCCCGTGACCAGCGTCTCCAGGTAGCCGTCCCAGAGAGGCGTGCCCGCGATCGTCGGATACGTCTCCAGGATCCGCCGCCCCACGAGGTCGGAGCCGTGGCGACCGGCCACGTCGACGGCCTCCGGCGTCGCGGCGTCGATGCGGTAGTCCTCGACCTCGCCGTGCTCCGACCGCAGCGGCGTCAGCAGGACCGCCGGACCGGCCAGGGCGTCGAAGATCAGCTGCACCGAAGCGGCGTCCTCGTGCGGCGGCTCGAAGCCGTACGGCCCGCGGCCTTCCCGGAGGGGTCCGGCACACAGTCGGACGGCCCGGCGCAACAGCGTCCGGGTGCGCGCGTCGAAGGGGCCGGGGCGGGTCCTGAAGAAGCCGACGACGGTGGTCATGGGCGTGGTGCCCGGCACCGGGAGCCAGGCGCGCGAGGGCCACTGCTCGGGCGGGTCCCCGATCAGCAGGTACCGGCCGGCGTCCCGCCCGACCTCCTCCAGCCACACCGGCTCCTGGGCGTCCACCGCCTCCCGCGCGGCCAGACCCGCCACGGGGGGAACGTGACTCCACTGCTCCGCGAGCGCGTCGTCGATGCCGGCGCAGCCGATCAGCCGCAGACTGCCGGCCGCCGTCACGGTGTAGATCATCACCGCGTCGACGCCCTCCGTCGCGCCCAGCGTCGCCCGCAGCCGCCCCGCCACGTCCTGCGGCCCCCGCTGCTCCGTCAATCCTCGGGCCAGCCGCGCCAGCATGCTCCCCCGCCCGGCGGGGGAGTCCTCCCCGACGACGTAGCGCCCGGAGCTGAAAGGAGACGAAGCCTCCTCGCGCGGCAAGCCGGACGCGGTCCACGGGGCGGGGGGCTCGGACACGCCTCCGGCGTGGCCGAGGGTGATCCAGCACTCCTCCAGGAGCGTGCGCCGGTACCGCTCCGCGCGGTCCAGGAGCAGCTGGTACGCGGCGTCCGCCGAGAGCCCCGTACGGGCCATGACGACGCCCTTGGACCGTTCGAGGACCGCCGACGTCGACGCGCCGTCCTCCAGGTCCATGACCTCGGCCCGCAGCCGTGCCACGACCCTCGCCAGCGCCAGGACCTCCGGCGCCGCACCCTCGCCCGCGTCGGGCGCCACGGAATCGCCCTGCATACACCGAGCATGCCACTCCGGGCCCGGCCCGCACCTCGGTGCGGGGCACCGGGTGCGCGTGCGCGCCGGAACGGGCGTGGCGAGCCGCGCCGCCGGCGGCCGCGTTCCCGGCCGCCGAGCGCCGTCAGCCCCGGTCGGCCGCGCCGGTCACGCCGTGGCCGAGGGGGTCGGCGAGGAGTTCGAGGAGGCCGGCGATCTGCTGGCCGCCTTCGGCGGGGTGGCGGAAGCGCGAGCCCCGGACGATGCCGTAGTGGTTGCGGCGCCCGTCGTCGGCGCGGGTCCGCACGAGATACCCGGCCTCTTCGAGGTCGGTCACGATCCCCTGCACGGTCCGCTCGGTCACGCCGCAGGCCGACGCGATGTCACGGAGCCGGATGCCGGGGTCGCGGGAGATCGCCAGCAGCACCCGCGCGTGGCTGGTGAGGAACGTCCACTCGGAACGGGCACCTCGGGATCCGCCCATACAGGCATCGTCCTCCCGGCCGTCCGGCACCGCAATCGCCCGAGAAGGATTTCCGGTAAACATTGACGCATAACTCAGCGTAGGTGGAGAATTCTCGCATAAGGCAGCGTCGGTTCAGGAGGTCTCATGACTCCCTTCCCCGAAGCCCCGCGCCCCGCGTTCCCCGCGGAGGAGGACGACGGACGCCTCCGCGTCTCCCTGCGTGCGGCCGGGGGCGGCGCCTTCGTCACCGTCGGCGGCGAACTGGACATCGCCGGCGCGTTCCATCTGAGGACCACGCTGGTCCAGGCACTCGACGCCTGCCCGGCGGGCGGCGGGCTCGCCCTGGACCTGTCGGCCGTCACCTTCTGCGACTCCACCGGCCTGAACGCCCTGCTGCGGGCGCGGCAGTGGGCCGAGGCCGCCGGCCACTCCTTCGTCATCACGGCCGCCAGCCCCCAGGTGGCCCGGCTGCTGGAGATCACCGGGGCGGCACCGCTCTTCACCGGCCGCGCGTGAGGCCGCCGCGGACGACGCCGAGGAGGTCGTCCGCGGATTACGACCGCGTGAAGACCTCTTCGGGAACATGTGGAGGGGTTCGGGTCGCGGCGTGAGGCTTCGGTCGGCGAAATGGCCGGAAACGCGCCGGCGAAACGGAAGAATCCCCTTCCGGATCGGCCTCATCTCCGTCCTGAGCAGCGAGAACACTCATGAAGAGGGTGCCGTCGTCACCTGGGTCGGCCGACGGGAGGCCGGGGTATGGTCGGGCCCGCTCGCCGCTCCGGCCGTCGCCGGACCCGGCGGGTGCCATGGCGGCGGGGCGCGTCCGGGCCCCGTGAGAAGACCGAACCGACACGTGCGAGGCGAGGCAGACCGATGGAAGCTCCGACCACCCCGTCGGCCGGCGGTCACGGCTCCGGCCCCGCCGAAGGCCGCCCCGGGGGCTGGTTCGGGCACGGCTCCCCGGCCCCCTCCGCGTCGCCGCCCCCACCCGGTCCCCGCACTCCGCGGGCCCCGGGCGCCCCCCGCGGGCCGATGCCCCCGTCCGCGCCGCGGCCCTCGTCCGGGACGGCCCTGCTGCGGCGCACGATGGCAGAGATCGAGCCGATCGCCGACCGCGTCACGTCCTACTTCTACGCCCTGCTCTTCCTCCGCCACCCTGGCCTGCGCGACCTCTTCCCGGCGGCGATGGACGCCCAGCGGGACCGGCTGTTCAAGGCCCTGCTCACCGCCGCGACCCACGCGGACGACTCGGCCACCCTGACCGCCTACCTCTCCGACCTCGGCCGCGGGCACCGCAAGTACGGCACCCTGCCGGAGCACTACCCGGCCGTCGGCGAGGCCCTGCTCGGCGCCCTCGCCCGCTACGCACCGAAGAGCTGGGGCCCGGAGACGGAGGCCGCCTGGGTCGCCGCGTACACCACGATCTCCCAGATCATGATCGACGCGGCGGCGGCGGACGAGGCCCGGGCTCCCGCCTGGTGGCGGGCGGAGGTGGTCGCCCACGAGAGGCGCACGGCGGACATCGCGGTCGTCACGGTCAGACCGGACGGCCCCTACGCCTTCCGCGCCGGCCAGTACACGGCCCTGGAGACCCCGTGGTGGCCGAGGATCTGGCGGCACTACTCCTTCGCCGCCGCCCCCCGCTCCGACGGGCTGCTGTCCTTCCACGTCAAGGCCGTCCCCGCCGGCTGGGTCTCCACCGCGCTCGTCCACCGCGCCCGCCCCGGCGACGTCGTCAAGCTCGGTCCCCCCTCCGGCTCCATGACGGTGGACCACACCACCGACAACGGCCTGCTCTGCCTCGGCGGCGGTACCGGCATCGCGCCCATCAAGGCACTGGTCGAGGACGTGGCCCGGCACGGTCGCCGCCGCTCCGTCGAGGTGTTCTACGGCGCCCGCCGCGACCACGGTCTGTACGACATCGACACCATGCTCCGGCTCCAGCACTCGCACCCCTGGCTCTCCGTCCGCCCGGTGGTCGACGACGCCGGGCCCCTCGCCGGCGGACTGCCCGAGGCCGTCCGGGACTCCGGTCCCTGGCACACCTTCGACGCGTACCTGTCCGGCCCGCCCGGGATGATCCGCCGTGGCGTCGACACCCTGAGAGGGGTCGGCGTCCCGGCCCACCGCATACGGCACGACTCCATCGAGGAACTGGTCGGGGCGACGAGTTGAGCACTTCGCGGCAGACCGCACGACACCGGACGGCACCCCCGCGCGGCGAACGCCCGGGCAGCGACGGAGAGCACCGCGTCCAGCGGCGCATGGGGACGACGGAACGCGCCGACCGCTTCTACGACGAGCAGGTCCTCGACCGGCTCAACCCCCGGATGCGCGCCTTCGTCGCCCGGCAGGAGATGTTCTTCCTCGCCACCGCCGACCGACACGGCTCCTGCGACAACACCTTCCGGGCCGGCCCGCCCGGCTTCGTCCACGTCCTGGACGACGTGACGCTCGCCTACCCCGAGTACCGGGGCAACGGCGTCCACGCCAGCCTCGGCAACATCGAGGAGAACCCTCGGGTCGGCATCCTCATGGTCGACTTCCTCCGCGACCGCGTCGGCCTGCACGTCAACGGCCGGGTCAGGACCGTGCCCGACGACCTCATGCGCCGGGACCATCCATGGCTCCCCGTCGACGAGGTGCCCGGCCGGCGCGCCCTGGTGTGGATGGTCGTCACCGTCGAGGAGGCGTACATCCACTGCGCCAAGCACATCCCGCACCTCCAGAAGGCCCCGCGCGGCGGCGCCGGTGGCCGGGCGTGGGGGACCGACGACCCCCGGCGCAAGGGCGGCGACTTCTTCGGCGCGGCCGCCGACGCCGCCGCGCGCCGCCCGGCCGCCGACGCCCTCCCCGCCCCGGACCCGCTGCGCGCCCTCACTCCGGTCCCGCCGTCCCTCGCCGGCCCTGGTCCGGCCCCGCTCCCCGGTGCGACCCCGTCCTCCAGCCCCGCCCCGCCCCCCGTCCCGGCCGTCCCCCCGCTCCCGGCCGTGCCTCCCATGCCGACCGTGCCGCCGGCACCGGTCGCGCCGCCCGTCCCCCTCACGCTCCCGCGGTCCCGCCCGGACGCGGCGACGTGGCGCGCGGAGGTCGAACGCACCCTCGCGCGCGCCGAGCGGTGCGCCGTCGCCGCTCACCGGCCCGGCGGGAACGGACCGCACGTCGGCCCGGAACCCTTCAGCGGCTGGTTCCGCCGCGACGACTCCGCCTGAGACGCCCCGGCGGACGCACGGACCCGGGGGGGGGGGGGGGGGGGGGGGGGGGGGGGGGGGGGGGGGGGCGGCGGGGGGGGGGGGGGGGGGTGGGGGGGGGTGGGGGGGGGGGGGGGGGGCGGGGGGGCGGTGGTGATG